>JADGEK010000049.1:19071-31504 GCA_016744395.1 Gammaproteobacteria bacterium
AAATATCACTGACGCTTTTCTGCTTAATACTGTTCCCCTTATCAGCAACAGCATTGGATGTTTCAGGCCCGCTTGTTGAGACTAACTGGCTGGAGTCGAACTTACAGAATGTTGTCGTTTTGGATGTGCGTAAAAAAGCGAAACAAGATACCCAAAGAATACCAGGAGCAACACTGGTTCCGTGGAAGAAACTGCGTGCAAAAAAGAAAGAAAATGGTGTTGATTTGATCAAAATGCTTCCAGAAAAAAGTGCCTTTGAAGAGTTAATGCAAAGTGTGGGGGTAAACAACGACAGCATGATTGTTATCACTAGCGAATCAACCGATGAAAATAATACTTTTTTTGGAACTCGCCTGTACTGGCAATTAAAATATTTTGGGCACGATAATGTTTCCCTTTTGAATGGTGGCAATGCGAAATGGTTTAAAGAAAAAAGAGCATCATCAAATAAAAATACCCATCATGACAAAGGGACATTTAAGGTAAGTAAAGTGAACAAGGACATTCTTGCGACCACAGAAGACGTTGAAAAAGCAGTCAATGACAAGAACACAACATTGATAGATGCACGTTCGGAAGATATGTATCTGGGTCTATTCTACAAAAAGAAATACGTGTATGGAGCGGGTCATATACCTGGTGCCAAATCTGTAGATGGTAATATTTTTTTAAAACATGGAAACATTAAAAAATTTCATGCTCCAGAAAAAATTAAAACAGCACTGATAGCCAAAGGAATTGATCCTGAATCCAAATCCATTGCTTATTGCAATAGTGGTCATTTGGCTAGTGGTCTCTGGTTCATAGAACATGAGATTTTGGGGAATAAGAATGCCACCTTGTACGACGGTTCGATGCATGCCTGGACAAAGGCTAGTGATCGTTTAATTGTTAGTATGAAAGTGGAATAGTAAACAAGCCTGAATTCGTATAACAAGTGCATGACCAGTAAAAATTCAATTTTTGACAACACACTACAAGAACCAACCCTAAAAGGGTTGGTTCTTGTATAATTCAGACTGAATTTTAATTATAGCATTTATGAACCCCACCCTTTTTTAGCAATATCTTGGCTAATTCCCCCTTACCCCGCCTACTTGTAACGGGGTTCTTTTTTTCACAAATAAATATCAGTCTTATTGCAATCTAGTCACTGCAACATCCAGCCTTATTGTCTTCACTTTGTTGTGATGTGGGTGCACAACAGTCCTCTTCATTCTCATTATCTAACGGTGCTGAGCATACGCCTGTTTCAGGTAAGACCAGTTCTACCCGCGCCGCGCCTTCTTTATCACCTACAATATCAGCAATAATCGAACGTACTTGTTCATATCCTGTGATCATCAGAAAGGTGGGAGCACGCCCGTAAGATTTCATGCCTGCTATATAGAATCCTTTCTCTGGCTGAGCCAGCTCACGCGCACCATGAGGACGTACTGTTCCGCAAGAGTGTACATTAGGATCAATCATAGGAGCGAGTATAGGTGGACATTCAGTCGCAGGATCCAGTTCAAGGCGTAGTTCGCTAGCAAAGGAGTAATCGGGTCTGAAACCAGTGGAAACGACGAGTTCATCTACCGTCACATATTTATCCTCTTCAATTGCACCTGAGTTGATTTTTAATCCATCGGTTTGCCGGGCAATGTGTGACAGGTAAAAACCCGATTCGATTCTTATTTTTCCACCTTCAATCAAATGCTTGAATTTAGTGCCCAGTGCGCCTCTGGCTTCAATCTGGTCATTATCACCACCACCAAAGGAACGCTCTGTATCTTCACCTCTGACCAACCAGGTGATATCAGTATCAGGTGCTTCTTCTTTTAAGGCGACGAGATCCAGAATAGTTCCTACTGCAGAGTGTCCACCACCTAAAACAGCGACCCGCTTATTGGCAAACTGCTCCCTTTTCTTACCCAGTACATCAGGCATGGCATAACTAATATGCTCTGCTGCCTCGGGTTCTCCAAAGGCAGGCAGTCCGTTTGAGCCTGCTGGATTCGGTGTAGACCAGGTGCCTGAAATATCAATGACGGCATCAGCTAATGCAACTTGCTGTTTATCATCCTGTGTATAACGAATTTCAAACTGTGCATTTTCCCTGCCCGTTGTCATTAGTTTGTCCAAGTCAACACGACTGATGGCCATCACTTTGGCTGACAGTTTGATATACTGATTCAGAATAGTTTGAGTTCCCAATGGCTCAATATAGCGTTCAATCAGTTCTCCGCCAGTAGGGAGTTCATCATCATCGGGTCTGTCCCAGCTTGTATCGTTCAATAATTTTTCTGCCGCCGCATCAACGTTAAACTCCCAGGGAGAGAACATTTTTACATGTTGCCATTGGCGAATAGCGTGAGCGACTTCTGCCCCCTGTTCAAAGATAATAGGTGTTAATCCTCGCTCCAGTGCCTGGGCGCCCGCAGCCAGACCAACGGGACCGGCACCAATAATAGCGACAATTTGTGGTTTCATTGTATTTTTATCTCCTGAGTTGATTAAAGCGTATATTCTGTGAGAACTGGAGCAGGGCAGCAACTCTGCCATTTACTGGTCTATTTAAAAACCAAACATTTCTCAATTTAGGTATGATAAGGTCTGCACACAGTCAGCAATTATCGATGCTCTGAGTATTTTAAATCCTGCGCGGCTTAACATAAAGTAAAAAAAGCTTTTCACTATTTTTTGCTGGCAAATAGGTTAAAAGCGTGTTAATTTCTATACATATAGTATACTCTATATATGGCTCAACAGATTAAGTAAGAAATAATTAATATATATTAATTATTTCGGGTTTATGAACCGTTTTGTTATTTTTATGTGCTGATTTCAGCTAATTTTTTAAGAAGGATTTAATTACAGTGGTCGGAGCTATATTCATAATTGGTGGCAACCTTCTTGGTATTAGACTCTATTATAAAAATAAAAAAAGGTCGACAAAACAACACCTTCATGCCTTGATGGGAAGCGGTTCCCAACCACTTATTGTGCCTGGAGATGACGTTAATATCATTTCAAATACCGATCCAAAAAAGGAAAAAACCAAAGAAGAAAAAGAAGCCATGCTTTATTTGAATAGCAATGTTGCTTCTGTAGCCTTGCTGGTTGCTAGCCGTTTCTATCCTATTGTTACCATACCTGGAATGGCTCTGGCCGCCTATGGTTGTCTGCCTATCTACAAACGCACCTTTACCTCAGTGTTCAAGGAAAGAAAGCTGAAAAATGACCTGCTTAATGGTTTGGTCGTGACAGGAACTCTGGGAACGGGGCATTTTCTGGTTACGGCATTATTTACCTTTGTTTCAAATCTTGGAACCGTTGTTGTGCAAAAAAGCAAAGGCTATTCCGAAGAGATGTTAAAGGGTGTGTTTGATCAAAAAGTCAGCACAGTATGGTTGTTACAAGATGGCAGTGAAATTGAGACACCGATTGAAGAAGTAAAAATCAACGATGTGCTTATTGTGCATACAGGGGAATTGATCCCACTGGATGGTACTATCCTTAAGGGAGCGGTAACAGTTGATCAGCATGCTTTGACTGGAGAATCCATACCCGTTGAAAAGGCTGAAGGTGATAAGGTTTTAGCTTCTACGGTAGTGATTGCGGGATATGCTCAAATTGAGGTCACGCAGACTGGCGAAAATACAGTGGTCGCAAAGATAGAAAATGTATTGCAGAGTACTTCCCACTTCAAAACGGGTCTCCAGCTGAAAGGTGAAACCTGGGCAGATAAAGCTGCTGCACCTATCTTGGGTCTGGGTGTGTTCTTGCTGCCTTTTCAAGGTGCGGCTGTCACAACCGCAGTCTTTAATATGAGTCCTGGCAATGGCATCCGTTTATCTGCCTCAGCGCAAACACTCACTCATATCATTCTGGCTGCTCAGGAAAATATTCTGATCAAAGACGGCAGAGTTCTTGAGCAATTAATGGAAGTGGATACGGTCATCTTTGACAAGACTGGAACCCTGACTGAAGACGAGCATGCAGTGAGTCGCATCCTGTGTGCCAATAATGATTATAGTGAAGATGATATTTTATACTTTGCGGCAGCAACCGAACAAAAAGTAAGTCATCCATTAGCCAGAGCGATTATAGAAAAGGCCGAAGCCTTAGAGCTTAGCCTGCCGGATGTTGCCTTATCCGATTCCAGATATGAAGTCGGCATGGGAGTGACTGCTACCGTTAATGGCAAAACCACTCAGGTGGGCAGCTTGTCCTTTATGGAGAAGGCGGGCATTCCTATCCCTGATGAAATAAAAGAGGATGTACAAGCAACCATTGCCGATGGTTTTTCTGTCGTAATGGTAGTAGTTGAAAGTCAGATTGTCGGTGCAATTGAAATTCAGGCACAGTTACGCCCTGAAGTTAAACAGATTATAAAGAGTCTGCGTGGGCATGGCATCAAACATATGTATATCCTGTCAGGTGATCAGCTGGAGCCTACCCGTCAGATGGCCGAGATGCTGGAACTGGACGGCTACTTCCATAATGTTTCTCCCGAAGATAAAAGCAATATTATTGAACGGCTGCAAGGCGAAGGCAAGAAGGTCTGTTTTATTGGTGATGGTATTAACGATGTGATTGCGATGAAAAAGGCAAATGCCTCAATTTCATTAAGTGGAGCGAGCACGATTGCTACCGATGTTGCTCAGGTTATCCTGATGAATGGAACATTGCACGAACTGGATGATTTGTTTGAAATTGCACATCGTCTGAAAAGTAAATTGGTCATGACCATTACTTCTTATACAACCGTGGTGCTGGTTTCCTTTACCAGTATCATGTTTTTTGGAGCGCCTCCTTTTGTTGCACTGGTTGTACAATCTCTTGTTAATAATACCTATGGCATGTCACAGGCATTACTGCCCTTAAAGCAATTGAGAGATAATAAAAAGAAAGAATATGAAAGTGAGCGAGAGTTACTGGCTAAAAAAACATCTTTAGAACTGTAAGGTCACAAACCAATTTCTCTGGTTCAGCAAACATCAGGTTCACCAATAAAATTTAACTACCTCTCTATTATGGCTTTATTCTTTTTAAGGGTCGGCTTCGGTTGAACTGGAAAAGGCTCGAATAAACTCGACATAACATAACAATTTACAGGACACCGAAGATGACGAATCGAGTCGACACCATCACCGTTAGAACCATATTGAATTCTCAGGGCGGGCGCTCATTTGAGGCCAACCTTCGCCTGGAGGACGGGAGCATCGGCTTCGGCGCAGCAGCGCGGGCCATTATCCCCGGTCGGCGCGAGCGCGATCTCACAGCATCGGAGCAATTGGGATCGCAAAAAGACGCACCGAATATTGTGGAGCTGAGGGAATACCTGAAGGGACGCAGCTTTGAGAGCCAGCGGGATTTCGATGCCTTATTTTTCGAAGGCGGCCAATTCGCCAATGTCGGGGCGGATATCGCACTGGCACTGTCATTGGCCTATTGCCGGGCCCAGGCCCGCTCTTGTGGTTGCTCACTGAAGGATCAGCTGGTCGGCCTGTCGGAACTCGAACCACGGATGCCGCACCCGCTGGTCAATGTCTTCAGTGGTGGTGAACATGGTGCCCACATTTCCTATCAGCAACTGATGATCATCCCGCAGCATGATCGCATTCATGACGATATAGAAACAGCGCTTCGGGTCTATGGCGAGATTGAAAAAATGGTCACATCCAAGGGGATGGTGGAGGGCTATTCAGCATCCAGCGGCATGTTAACCACATCACCGGATCTACGTGAACTATTCGATATCATGGCAAACACGGTCGAGCGACTTGGGCTCTCCGATTATGTGATGCTCGGGACAGATGTTGCTGCAGAACATCTTGAACAGGGTGATGGAACATACAAGGTCGGTGACGAGATCATGACCAGTGAGGAACTGGCAGCCTTTCACCGAGGCTTTCTTGATGACTATAATTTCTACTTCTATGAGGATCCATTCGGTCCGGACGATGCAGCGCCGTGGCGGGCATTGACCGAATACGCACCGCCTTCAACCATAATCGTCGGTGATGATCTATTTGCCACCAACGTAAAGAATATCGATCCGGAGCTAGCATCCGGGATCCTGCTGAAGATGAATCAGGTCGGCACGGTCAGCGGCACCCTGGACGCTGCAATCGCAGCGCGAAAGGCGGGCATGAAGCTGATCGTGTCCCACCGCTCCAAGGAGACAGAAGATACTGCCATGGCCGACCTCGCAGTGGCCGTAGGTGCGGAATTAATCAAAGTTGGCGGACCAAGGCGGGGGGATCGAATTGCCAAGTATAATCAACTCATCCGCCTCGCCGAAGGAGATGAGTGCCCGCCAGTCTAGGGCCCCTCATGGCGATGAGAAGCACTGCGGTTCACCTCTGTGCGACGGCAACATCTATAATAATGCCTATAGTTTTGCTTGGGTATTCAAATAATCAACTTAAAAGGTAAAATGATGGTTAAACGTATTGGCATCAACGGTTTTGGTAGAATGGGACGGCTTGGAATGAGGGCTGCTTGGGGTGTTGATGAGTTACAGTTTGTGCGGGTTAACGAAATATCGAGCAATGCCATTGGCTCAGCTCATCTGCTTAAGTTTGACTCGGTTCATGGCACCTGGGATCCAGAGTGCAGTGCCGAAGGAAATATCATGCACATTGATGGTCAGGAGATCATCCACAGTGAGTCTCCAACCATCGAAGAGGCTGACTGGTCTGACTGCGATATCGTCATCGAAGCGACAGGAAAGCACCATAAACAACCTGAGAAACTGCAGGCCTATTTTGATCAGGGTGTCAAAAAGGTTATCGTCGCCGCCCCTACCGAGGGTGCACTGAATATCGTCTATGGAATCAATGACAAGCTATACGATCCATCGGTAAATCACTTGATCACCGCTGCCTCCTGTACAACGAATTGCCTTGCTCCTGTGATCAAAGTAATACACGAAAAAATAGGTATCAAACACGGATGTATGACAACCATCCATGATATCACTAACACCCAAACCATCGTCGACAAAGGTCACAAAGACCTGCGCCGAACCCGTGCCTGCGGAAACTCACTGATACCGACGACCACGGGATCTGCCAAAGCAATCACCAAAATTTTTCCAGAACTGGAGGGTAAGCTCAACGGTCATGCAGTGAGGGTCCCTCTACTGAACGCCTCCCTCGTCGACTTCGTATTTGAGGCGGAGCGCAAGGTTAGCGCTGAAGAGCTAAACGACTACTTTCGTGAAGCATCTGAGGGTGAATTGAAGGGTATCCTGGGCTACGAAGAGCGGCCATTGGTCTCTGTTGATTACCTCAACGATGCCCGCTCCGCCATAATCGACGCCCCTTCAACCATGGTGATTAATGACACGCAGGTGAAGGTCTACGTCTGGTACGATAATGAGTGGGGCTATGTGAATCGCATGATGGAACTTGCTCAAAAAGTCGCACAGCTTATGTGAATGCAAGGATAAAAGCAAAGCCGCTATCATGAAGCTACTGGTAATACGCCACCTGCCCACCCAATATAATACTAGTGGCCTGTTACAGGGGCATCTGGATATTGATATTGAGCCTCCAAACCAGGAACAACTGCTGCGGATTGCTGAGAACCAGAGGAAGATTCAACAACTCGGTCCTGTCGACAGGGTGCTCTGCAGCAGTCTTAACAGAACCGCCCAAACCGCACTGGCATATGGCTATGCTGAGAGATCCTGTATTCGCGAGCCATTATTGGACGAACTTGATTTTGGCTGTTACGAAGGACTGCCTCGACAAGAGATGTGGGACGCACTCGGTGAAACCTGGTGGCAGAGTCCGGAAAAACTAGTCCTGGGTGAACCCGTCCTCGCACTTCAACAGCGGATTACCAGGTTACTCGAAAAATACACTCAGGACGAACAACTGCTGCTATTCAGTCACGGTGCCTGGACACGTGCCCTGCTTTCCTATAGCCAGATTGGCGATATCAGAGAGATGAATCAGATGACAGTGAACAATAATGATATGCTTTGCCTTACGCTCACATAAAAAGGGTCAGTGATAATTTGTCTCTGGTAACAGCGTAAGGTTTCAAGTTTTTGCAAAGCGAGCCAGTGTAGGCAATGTCAGTTTTTTACTAATCTGTCCGATCGACTCATGATCTTCCTGAAAAATGTCAAACTGGATAATAAGTAAATACCGTTCTCATTTAACCACTGAAATGTTAGTCAAAGCAATCCAACTATTTCTAGAACCAAGCAAATATATTTTCTAAACCCTTAAAATGGGTATTTTTAGGTAGTCTTTGTATTGTGCTAAGTATTTCTATTACTTTTTATTAATAGCATTAATGTAGGTTACCGCTCACACATTCATCTTTCTTCATTTAACAATTCTATAACATTCACCAAATTGAATTAATGAATATTATAGAATTTGTATGAGCACATAATCGTGCTTGTATCTCACTCTTTTTCTATTGAGTCGAATGGTTTTAATATATGTTAGTTTAGATGTACAAATTATAATCTAGATTAAAGAAAAGTAAATCATCACCTTGTACAATAGATACTTTAAGAGGTTCTAAAAAATACTTCTTAAAGTCGGTTATATACTTATGACTCGAACTCAGGATTGATAAGAGTTACAAACCGAAAAAAATAAAAAATATAATAATAAACATTTAGTCACTACCCAGCTTATTTAGATTTTACCCACGTTCTATGCATTTTTGTGTGAAAAATAGTCACATATATGAATATGTGACTATTTTTTTTACCACAAAAACAACGAAACTGGGTAAAAAGACAAATGCACTGAGTAAATACAAACATAAAATATTTTAAATTATACTAAAGGAGTTTTTTAATTATGCGCAATTTATTGCCCGCTTTATTATTGTCTGCCATTCCACTATTCACAGTTGGAACTGTCAATGCAGGCGAATCAGTTACCTTTGCTGGTAGCACAACCGTATTTCCATTCATGGAAAAGCTGTCGCCCTTATTAGCGAAACAGGGTATTGACGCTAAAATCCAGGCTGGCGGCTCATCTGCGGGCTTTAAGGCGTGTAAATCGGGTATCGCCGAATTTGGCATGATGTCACGTGAACTGAAGAAAAAAGAAAAGCCGCACGTAAAGACATTAGTCATGTCGCGTGACTGGTTGGTGATGATGACGCACAAGGATGCACCTTTCGAC
The DNA here is from genome assembly GCA_016744395.1 of Gammaproteobacteria bacterium. Lineage (GTDB taxonomy): Bacteria > Pseudomonadota > Gammaproteobacteria > GRL18 > GRL18 > GRL18. Next base: position 28,221 of record JADGEK010000049.1, read on the forward strand.
AATATCACTCATGAAGAGGTTCTCGATCTCTATACTGGCAAAGCCAGGTCACTGCATGGCTTCAAGCTCAACGCCATCGCCAAGGAAGCTGGTCGGGGAACCAAGACGATATTTGATCATTACTTCCATCTGGGCAAAAAAGCAGGCCACCCGATCGCTAAAGACTTGGTTATTATCGGCCCCAACGGCCAGGCCATCACCACCGTGGCTGGAGATCCCCACGCAATCACCTACCTGTCTTATTCCGCCGTGGACGCCGCTATCAAGCAGGGCGAACCCATCAAGATGATAAAATTGGATGGTATTGAAGGCACCCCGGAGAATGTAGGAAGCGGAAAATACACGCTACAACGCGCCCTGAATCTGGTGTATTTACCAAAGAACGCTGCTCTGGCGGATCGCTTGAGCAAAGCTCTGGCCAATGATGAAGCACGCCAGATCCTTATAGATGGTGGGCTCAAGCCTTCATTGTAAGTGTAATCTGACAAACTGCCTCACTGGCTTGCTTGGACTGTCATGTAAGCACCTGATCGTGGAACAGCGAGTTTTCTTTCCCGATCAAGCGCTTCGTTGACTAAGGTTCATTTTAAATTTTTAGTTAAAGTTTGGTTTGTATTGCCTGTTATGACCGATAAGTTTTACAGAACTAAGATTTACAGAATTAAGGTTTCCAACGACTTAAAACATATCAAGTCTAAAACACCTGGAACTTTATTAAACACAATAAAAGAGAATTTATAGGGTATGAAGTTTATTGTTTTATTACTGGTGCTGATACTGGTTTTTATGCTTGCATACCCTCTTGTCAGTTCCATCGATTTCTTTATAGAGATCCCGCTTTCCAACTGGGTTTCTCTCGACTGGTATCCTGACGAAGATTATTATGGGGTGCTTGTCCCGTTGACTGGCAGTTTACTGCTGGTGCTTGTCACTCTCCCTCTAGCACTTTTAGTAGGCTGGGTACTCAGTCTGCAACTGGTTGATAACCGCAAGAGCTGGCTCAACCCAGCCACAGTGGCGGTACTTGAAGTATGGATTTCCCTGCCCTCAGTTATCATCGGCGTCTGGGCGATTATCGAAATCATCCCCCTGGTGCGGGAGACTTTTGGCGGAAACGGATATTCACTACTCGCCTCTGCCATTGGTTTAACTATTTTTATAACACCCACTTGCACCCTGTTATTCTACCGCAGCTATCTGACCCACCTGGATCAATTCCAGGGACTTGAAAACAGCTTTCAGATGTCCACTCTGAGCCGCTCCGAACTGTTTATCAAAAGCCAGCCGACAGCCGTAATCGGTACCATCAATTACATTTTTTGCCGCCTCTTCGGCGAGACCATGGTGGTTCTCATGCTTTCTGGCAACAGCCTGCAAGTACCAGGCGATTTTTTGGACAGTTTCCGTACGCTGACCGCAAACATTGCACTGGAAATGTCTTATGCGGGAGGCATGCATGAAACCGCCCTGTTTGCCATGTCCAGCATTGCCATCATAGTTATTCTGGTCGTATTACTGGCACAATATAAGAGGTTAATCAATGTTTAAAGTTTTCAGACAACGTTGGATTTTATGGCTATACATGCTGCTGACAGTGAGCATCATCGCCACCTTCATCAAACCCTTGCAATTCGAACATACCACTGCGGGCATTATCGTCGGTACCATCATTACCACGGTGGGTGCCGTGCTGATTGCTGCCCTGCCCGCCTACCTGATTGCTGGTGTCATGGCGGGCATCATCCGCCTGCCGAACTGGCTGCAATCACTAACTGCGGTGTCGGTCTATATCCTGGCTGGCATGCCGTCAATCATTCTGGGCATCATTGGCTTCCTCTTATTCGTCAACGCCCTCGGCTTTGGCTGGTCCATGCTGTCCGCCATGCTGACCCTGATCCTGCTGTTATACCCTACTCTGGTAACCGCTTTCTCCCAAATCCTCAGGCCTTTTAACCAGCGTTATGGTATGGCGGCGAAATCCTTTGATGTCGGTCCGCTGGAATTCCTGTTTCGTCTGTCACCTGCTTATCAGAAAGGTAAAATCCTTGATGCACTGATTCTTGGCTGGGCGACTTCACTGGGTGATACTGCCGCTGTTATGTTGACCTGCGGTGCCCTGACTGCTTTCCCTGAATCTATCATGGACTCAGTCAGGCTGATCAATTTTCATATTTTCTTACTGGCAATGGATATACCAGGCGGCATGCCGGAAGCACGAAGTCTTTCGCTGTTGTTAATTATCTTTTTGCTGTTCCTTTTTGTTGTACCACGTTTAGCACATCGCTACCTATCAGAGGATTAATACTATGACGGCACAATCGTATGCTATGAACGACCAATCTGTTAACAACGCCCATGTCCAATTATTGTTTAATGAGCCTGGTTGTTGCGGCATGAGAATCAGAGATTTGAGTATCTTTGCCAAGAAAAAAACCATCCTGACTGTTGATGAATTACGCTTCCCCAACACTGGAGTAGTTGCTATTATGGGGCCTTCTGGATCAGGTAAAAGCACTTTTCTAAAAGCCATGTCAGAACTTATGGATGAAAATTTGACTCATAAGGGTAAAATTGATATTACTTGTATCGATTCAGCCAATAAGTCAAACAAAAAGCCCTCGAGTATTTGTTCCCACTTTGCTATGGTGTGGCAAAAACCAACAGTATTCCCCTGCTCCATCTGGGACAACCTGAAGGTTCCACTGCGTAAGCGTAAAGTTGCCCGCTCACAATGGCGTGAACTGATGGAAAAGGCATTGTTCGATGTCGGACTTCTGGGAGAACTGGATAAAGATTGGGCTAAGCAGCGTGCTCAGCGTTTGTCAGGTGGACAGCAGCAGCGTTTGTCTATCGCTATGGGACTACTGAAGGACTCCAATATCTTTCTGTTTGATGAGCCAACCTCTGCACTTGATCCTATTTCTACTGAAAAAATAGAGCGTATCATCAGAAAACTAGGACAAGACAAGCTGGTATTACTGGTCACTCACAGTCTGGGTCAGGCCAAGCGCGTCAGTGATTATAGCGCGATGTTCCACAACCATGAAGACAAGGGAGCTCTGTGCGAGTTCTCATCTTCGGAAGAATTTTTCAAAAGTCCGGCCAGTCCCCAAAGCCGTGAATTTATTATGCAGGAAACAGGTGTCTAAGTGAGAAAGAGCTGTGAGGAAAAGCAATGAGTCTTAATAAACAATCCAAAGCCGTACTGATGATTCTGGATGGCATGGGACTTAATGAAGACCCAAAGAGTAGTGCCACCACTGCAGAACAAATGCCTTATGTGC
>JADGEK010000050.1 GCA_016744395.1 Gammaproteobacteria bacterium
TTTCACTCACAGTGGCATCATTACACAGTATTGAGGCACGCATCAGCTCAGAAAGAATGGGATAACCATCCAGATTAATTTCTTTGCCCTCATTAATAAATGCACCATGAGGATTATATCCGACTCCCGTCACTTCAATTAATTCTGTCGCTGTTGCCACCGATTGGACCGTCATTTCATTGCGAGTTAAAGTACCTGTTTTGTCCGAACAGATGACTGTGACCGAGCCCAGGGTTTCCACTGCGGGTAAACGTCGAATAATGGCATGACGATGAGCCATACGTTGCACGCCAATAGAAAGTGTAATGGTCATGATGGCAGGCAAGCCTTCTGGAATTGCAGCCACGGCAAGTCCAACTGCTGCAAGAAACATATCTGCTGCAGGATACCCACGAAAACCAATACCAAAAATGAAAGTAGCTACAGCCAGGCAACCAATAATCAAAGTCAACCACCGAGCAAACTGAGAAACCTGGCGTAACAAGGGAGTGGTTAATGTTTCAACCTCAGCTAACATGGCACTGATTTGGCCAATTTCAGTATTGGCACCTGTAGCCACCACAACACCTCGGCCCTGTCCATAGGTCACTAAGGTACCAGAATAAGCCATGCAGTGGCGATCGCCTAATTCAGCATCTTGTGCCACTGATTTTACTTTTTTCTCGACTGCTACCGACTCTCCTGTAAGCACAGATTCCTGTATTTGTAAGCTTTTAACCACAAATAAACGCAAATCAGCAGGAATTTTATCACCTGATTGCACAAGAACAACATCGCCTGGAATCAGTTCTTCAGATGCAATCATTTGACGCTGCCCATCACGCAAAACCGTTGCCTTAGGCGACAACATTTGACGTATTGCTCGTAAAGCATCTTCTGCTTTGCCTTCCTGAACAAAGCCAATTACTGCATTTATAATGACCACACCCATGATCACCCCAGCATCAACCCAGTGTTCAAGCATCGCAACAACCAGACCAGAAGCTAAAAGCACATAAATAAGGACATTATGGAATTGATAAAAAAAACGGTATATTGGGCCATGAGTATTGGATTCAGGCAGGCGATTCGGTCCATATTCGTCAAAACGATGCTTGAGCTGATCACTAGAAAGCCCATCAGAGTTGGCCTTAAGAGAAGAAAAAACATCTTCACTCTGAAGTGAATGCCAGGCAGTATAAGCTCTAGAGAGGGTACCAGTATTTTGGGGCTGGTCCACCAATTTTTTAAACCACTTAAGTTCAAACCAGCGGTTGATAAGCGATTGTGCTCGCTTTTCTTTCACCTGAGAGACCCTCATAGAAAAAATAATAATCTAACACTTACCATTAACATTAGCACAAACATCACAAAACAAAAGTGATAAACATGTCAAATTTTGTAAAATATGCTATGTTTAATAAGAAAATTTTTATCTTTAGTTAATTTTCGTTATTAAGATAAATAGGGAATATTGACCGAAGTTTGATAAATGGATGATCACAAGTGCGTTTTTTTACATTTTTCTTTATCTTGTTTTTTATGCAGACTTTCTATGCAAACAGCTCCTATGCAGATATTGTCACTATAATTGACAACAATAAAACTGATCACTTTACGATTTCCTATCTTTATGATGAAACATCAGCACTAACAGTTAATGACGTCAGTAAAATGGATTTTAACCAGTCCATTTCCAACCAGTTCACATTAGGCTATAGAGATGGTATGGCCTGGTTTAAAATCACCATTGAAAACAACAGCCCTTATAACGATTTTGTTCTTTATTTTACAGAGCCTTTCTGGAGTCAATTCAACCTTTTCAAATATCAAAATAATCAATGGCTTGAGCAAAAAAATGGCTTATCCACCTCTTTAGAAGAACGAGAAATCAGAGATTTTTACCCAGCATTTCCTCTCCATATCCCTTCAGATACAAGTAAAACCATTTTTATACAAGGCTTAACTGTTTCAGCTCATATTGGTGAATTCATTCTATTTTCTAAAGATGAGTTTTTCAGGCCTGACCGCTTCACATCAACTCAATTTTACACTTTTTATTTAGGCATTTTATCCATTATTGTTTTATTAAACCTATTTTTATTCATCGCAATGCGTGAGCGACTTTATGCCTATTATATTGCTTATGTCATATCATTTATGGCCTTTATCAGCATATTCAGTGGTTCATATCTTTCTTTAGGGATTCAAGGATGGAATGAAGGCTTGCACGCTATTGGAACGCTTGTCGTCCTTTTTATGACCCTTTTTTCTGGTATATTTCTTGAATTAAAAGAACGATTGCCTCGCATTCATCGTACATTTAAGTTTTTTGCCGTCATTTTTGTCATCTGTACTATTAGCATTACAATGAAAGTCCCCTACTCCAGCTTATTTTTTAACCTTATTTCTTCTGTTTTCTTTACTCTTTTACTCATTACTGCGATAAAAGTATTATTACAGGGTGATATTAAAGCACGCTATTATTTGATCGCTCTGGTGATTTATATGCCAACAATGGGCATGATGACTTTAACCTTTAATGGTTTATTAGAAAACACAGACATAACACGTTATGCCTTTTTAATGGGCTCATTTATTGAAATTATTTTTTTCTCAATGTTACTGGTCAACCGATTTCACTCATTACAGATTGAAAAAATCAATATTCAGAATGAACTATTGATTGAGAAAGAGAAAAATGAACAATATCTTGAAAATGAGATAAAAAAGAGAACCAACGAGCTGCATAAAATGAATACCCGTTTGTCATTACAAACAAGAGAGTTAGAAGAGACAAAAATAAAATTAACTGAAGAGTCTATCACCGACCCACTTTCCACACTTTACAATAGGAGATATTTTTCTGACATTTCAGTCAGCAGCTTTAACAATGCTCAACGCTATAAGCAAAACCTATCTATCATGATGATAGATATCGATAAATTTAAAAACATCAACGACACTTATGGGCATCATGTTGGTGATAAGGTTATTATAAGTTGTGCAAAGACTTTTAAAAAACTTGCCCGAAAAAGTGATCTTATTGCTCGGTATGGCGGTGAAGAATTTATTATTCTTGTACCTCAAACTGCTTTAAATGATGTGCTTTCTTTAGCAGAAAGAATACGAGAAGACATGGCTCAGCAAGTCATTACCGATAATCAGAATAATGAGATACGTTTCAGTTTAAGCATTGGTGTTTCTCAACTCAATCTGGAAACAGATACCGAAATTGAGCAAATCATACAAAGAGCAGATAAAGCACTTTATCATGCAAAAAATAATGGTCGCAATCAAGTCAAAACAATATTTTAAAAGATTCATACAGGTTTGCGAGCATTACAGTATTTCAAGAACAAAATAATTTTAAAGGACTAAAATTTGAATATTATATAAGGAATATGAGACTTTTTTCAAAAGGAACGTTTTATAGACTACTCAAATTATCAAGCATGGAAGAAAAGGATGACACACCTGAGCTGTTCAGTGTTCTATAAGGTTTCTGTTGTTTTTTACACACTTTTTTAAGTTGAAAGTAAGCCTTATGACTCACACAGTCCATAGGAAAAACCACCAAATCTGCTTTATTCAATAAACTGTTTAACTCTTGAGCACTTTGCTCCAGGCCACCATCATGATGCAAAAAGGTCCCTTCTTTATTTTCAACTAATTTTTTAAAGTGCGGTGTTAGTCGAGTCCTGCCTCCTACATATAATATACAACGCCCACAAAGGCCTTCTTTATCATCCTCATCATTAAAAGGGCAATCACTACAATCATCATCTATTGTATTTCCTTGAGCCAATAAAGCACTCTCTGTATTTGGTAAAGGCACTTCCAATGCATTCAGAGTAGAGATGTTTTTGACCTTCTCAAATTCCTGATTTAAAGCACTCATTTGCTGGTTTAATTTCTCATTAGCCAGAGTCTGATGATTTAGTTGCTGTTTTAATTTTTCAACCTGTTGCAATAACTCTTGTCGTGATTGTTCGCTATTATGTTTAAGGAGTTTTTTATTGGTCACTTGTGTCCGTTCCAGCTCTCTGGATACAAGCTCGGTTTTACTACATTGTTGTTCTAACTCATTTCTAAGACGCTCATTTTCCACCAATTCTTGCTGAAACCGACTCTGCCACTGAACACAGTTCTCCCTCAACTCGATTCGTTCACTTTGTAAGTGTTTCAACTGTTTTAGATCTGCACGGTTTCCTGCCCCTGAAAGATGGGACATCATATGGATATCACCATAGGCATTTTTAATAATTTCAGGTTCCGCTTTAGGGTGTGTAATTAAAGCCCAGAACGTGCTAATGACATCGCCTGACTTTAAAACTTTTTGCCACCGCTGGCATAATTGTTCCTGATCCATTTTTTTAAATTCATTAATGGTTTTTTTAAACTTACTATCAAGCACATTTTGTATTTTTTTACCTGGCTTGCTATTTTGAGAAATCATGTGAACAGCATGAGTATGAAAGTCATAATCACTCATATTTGTCGTGTTTTGAACAAAATGTGAAACCAACTTTCGAGTTTCTAAAAGAGTCAAACAAGTCCCAATCACAGCACAATGGTAATTATGCTCTAATTCCCATATTTTTCGTCTCTGTTTCAAATTATATCGAGAAGCCGTATGGATTTCTTTGTCTTCAGTAGTTACCATCGTTGATTTAAACTGATTGAAAACTTTTTTATATCCTGGATTATGTTGACACATCACAATGACTCCTAAACATTATATTGATCTTGGGGGCAGCATTGAATTATTATCAATTACTACCAAATAGTGCCTATCCGTTACTAGCAATGGTATTTATGGATGGCACTCAATAGGACTATTTATACAGTTTTAACTGACCATCATTATTTTCGGTCAGTAAATAGCGTATACCATGATGAAAAATAACTAACTCTCTTTCATCTCCCATTATTTCTACTGCCAAGACTTTTGGACTTGAATCTTTGGGCTTTATTTTTTTATTAAAGATTTGGCTGAATAACGTCATTATCATTTCCTGTGTTTTTCCAGAGGCTAAAAGTATTTGTTTACAGCATTCCAATTTTTAGTGGCTTATGAGCAAAGAAGGTTTCACGTATAGACTCCAGTCGATTAAAGGTATTAGCGACAAGATTCATATTGTTTTTTTTAGACGCTGTTAAAAGAGTTCGATTCATTAATTCATTTTGCAGTGTTTTATTTTGTTCTTGAGCATATAAAAAAAGCTCAAAAATCATTTCCTTTTCCTTTGCCCTGTTTCTAGAATAAAGATCTTCAGCATCAATTACTTGTTGCTCCAGCAAATTTTGGATTTCACCTCCCTTAAATTCTAAAACGGTTTGCCCTGTTTCTTTACTCATTACACGAATAAAAGGGGTTTTATTGTCTAGCCAGCTATCCAGAATAAAATACATATTAACGCCTCCTTATTAATCTAAATGATAATCATTATCATTTACTATTTTGTATGAAATTGCAAGCGTTTTTTTAATGTTTTCAGTTTTGGCAGGAATTCACACTAGGTTCAATGAATTTATTTAAGTTTAATCTTACTAATTTTTGTGTCATGATCTAGAATAAACTCTTAACAGACATAAAATTGTGTTTTAGTCTTATAGTTTTGATGAAAGCAATAAGAAAGCAATACATTTTATTTCGCTGAGACACTTATTCATTACAAAGGTATCACTTATATGAAGTCTTTTTTATCTTTACTAATCCCTGCACTGCTCATTACTCCATTTTTAACGCTCAGTTCCGCCACTGCCAGTGAAAACGAAGCGGCGAAATGGTCTTATAGTGGTGCGAACGGACCTGCACATTGGGGAAATTTATCACCTGAATTTGGAGCCTGCAAACAAGGAAAAAACCAATCACCTATCGATATCAGCGCAGCCATCAATGCCAAATTAAAACCCATTAAATTCGACTACGCCATGCTGGTACCAGAAAGCATCGTCAATACAGGTCACTCTATACAGGTCAATATTCGCTCGGGTGGCAGTATCAAAATTGATGATGATGAATTTTTTCTGAAGCAGTTTCATTTCCATAGCCCTAGTGAAAATATGATTGATCACGTTTCATACCCATTAGAAGCACACTTTGTTCATGCCAATGAAAAAGGTGAATTGGCTGTCGTAGCGGTCTTATATCAGCCAGGTAATATGGACAATCAGGCGTTAACATCTCTTTTAAAGAAAATGCCTATGAACTCTGGTGATTCAAGCCGTTTGAGTGCTGAAGATACACAATTATTTGAGAGAAATAAGTCGGTTAAAAACTATTTCCGTTACAGTGGCTCTTTAACAACACCACCCTGTACCGAAGGTGTACGTTGGTTTGTTATGCAATCCAGACCAGGTTTGTCCAAGCGACAATTACTTGCCTTTCAAAAAGCACTTAAGCACCCTAACAACCGTAAAGTTCAACCACTGAATGCCCGCATCGTCACTAAATAATGGTTATACTTTAGCTTAATTAATATGGAATAAGCCTATAAAAGGCTCATTCCATATGATTTATCAAGCCTCATTATTCAACAATTATCACAGTAATATTATCCCTTCCCCCTGCAAGATTCGCCGCTTTAACTAAGGCTTTACATATTGTCTTTGGTGAGGAATTTTTCATTAGAAATTGACTAATCTCTTGTTTGGACAACATATCAGTCAAACCATCAGAACACAATAATATTTTATCTCCCTTAACCCTAGGGACACAAATGACATCGGGAGACGGTGCCATTGACATACCGATGTATTGAACCAGTTGATTCCTTCCAGGGTGTGACATGGCTTCTTCCTGGGTAATGGCTTTAACCTGTAATAAATGTCGTACCAAGGTATGATCATTCGTCAATTGTTGCAGTGTCTCATGTTTAAATAAATAGGCTCGACTATCACCCAAGTGGGCAAAAAATAAATGATTTTCAGTGAGCATGACTAAAACAAGTGTCGAAGCCATGCCAGAATAATCAGGATGCCTCTTGCTATCTGATGCAATTCGATTACTCAGATCCGTTACCGCTTGCTTCAATCGATGTATTATTTCACTCTGACTGAGCTCTTTATATGCATCACTTTCTCCAAGACGTTGTTTTAACAAAGGCGGAAGGACTTCGACCACCAGCATTGAAGCAATTTCACCAGCAGGCATTCCACCCACACCATCTGCCACAAAAAACAAGCCTTGTTCTGGAAATAAACCTAAATTATCTTCATTTTTATTCCGAATAAGACCAGGATCAGTGAGTCCCGCATAGTGGATGCAAGCCTGTTTACTATTGATATCAGTCTGTGTCATGAATTAAACCACTTTAGATAAATCATTTTTAAATTCTGAAGCACTCTTGTAATGAATTTCAGGTTGATCCACCAAAGCCAGATCAATGACCTGAGCTAAAGACTCTGGTATTGAAGCATCATAGGCTCTAATGGGCGTAATGGGCGTTTTCAATGTCGTCAACCAGGGATCTGATGCTTTAGAATATTTGCGTGGATATCGACCTGTAACCATTTTATAAAAAGTCGCTGCTGCAGCCCAGACATCCACTTCAGGCTTAGCAAATTTAAAGTTAATGACTTGCTGTCTTGGCATATAAAAAGGAGTACCTGCAGAAATTCCAGTTGCGGTACGACCACTTAATCCCGCCACATCAAATGCCTTAGACAGACCAAAGTCTGCAATTTTAGCTTGTAATACACCATCTGCTTTGGTGAGCATAATATTGCCAGGTTTTAAATCTCTATGAACCAGACCTGTAGCGGATGTTTTTTTGCCGTCCGCAAGCACGATAACTGGAATTTTCACTGTATGAGCAAATTCAAGTCCGTCCAATACTTGCATCAAAATTTTAAGAGCAAGATAAAGTGGCAACTTACCCCCTTCTTTTTTAATTAATTGAGCCACGCTACCCGCTTCACAATAATCCGTTGTGAAGAAAAAAGTAGCATCATGACATCCAACATCATAAACTTTGACAATATTCTTGTGCTTTAATAGCTGGGTATTTTTAGTTTCACGAATAAATTGTCGATGTGCTTTGGGATCGGTTTCTACTTTTGGCAGCATGATTTTAAGTGCTACTTTAGAATTGATTTGATCATTGCTATTTTTTTTCTGAGCCAGATAAACAACTCCCATACTGCCTTTACCTAGCTCTTTAACAATATCGTAACCATTGATAATAAGTAGGTCTTTATCATTCTTATCCTGTCCCTTGTCATCCATTTTTCCTAAAAGTAAATTAATCTTATCCAGAGGATTCACTGATAAAGAATCAACCATAGGATTGGCTTCTTGAGTTATGGGAGTTTTCTCAGCTCCAGCCACTGCTGAAGATGAAATAATTTGCTGAGATAATTCCAGTTTTTTAGATTGATCCGATGAAAAAGGTATCAAAACTTCAAAGATACTATCACCTAGTTTAAATTGGTCACCATTTTGCAAATCATATTCTGGATAAATCAAATGGTTGGCTTTATCTCTGTCAGCGTCGATATCACGTTGGCCAATTTTTTCACCATTCACATAGGTTCCATTCAAACTGCCAAAATCCCTGATACAAATATCAGGCGGATTAATGTCCAGCAGACAATGATAACGAGATATCGTACTATGAGCCTGATCATCTGGTAGTTTAATATTACAATCCAATGCTCTCCCTATGACACAGGTCGATCGTTCCTTAAAAGTAAATAATTTGGGTGATACATTGCCTTGAACAACTTGTAAAGTCACTTTGCTCATTGGATTATTCCTGCTCATCGACAAAGATTATTGTTTTCTTTCTTGGCATAACCATTACTTCAACTGCATCATTTTCTTCTTCATCAAACTGAATAGAGGTAGAGACTTCATTTTCATCAGCGTCCTCCACTTTATCATTGTCTGATGCATTCAGCTCATTGTATAAGTCATCCTCTAAACTCACTTCCTGCGTCTCAAATTCATCAAGAGATTCGCTCATTTCAACTTTGTTCTTGATCTCGGATAAAGCGACCACTGTCAAATTCATTTTCTTTACTTCTAATGATACCCAATGGGGGAAACCATTTAACAAAAGATCATCATCCGTGTCATATTCCTGATCAATACCTGCTGAACGTAACATAATTCGTCCTTGAAAAGCACCACGCTTAAGCCCTTTGTATTTAAATTCCTGTCCCCATGAATCAATTAACTCTGAATCTTGCAGCTTAAGCCTATTTTTTAATTCATCTATATCGGAAAGAATTACTAGAGAATGACGATCAATTTTTCCATTAAAAATAGGCACTTGTTCATTCAATTTTGACAATTTTACTGCGATATCAACCATTGCATCCACAGTCAACTGCTCTTGCTCATCGTTAATAAGAATTTCAGGCTCCATTGTATCAACGACTCGCTCTGGATCCGACTTAGTTCCTATTAAATTATAAACAATTATCACCATGACACTTATAACAGCTATTATTTTAACCCATGGAGGCTTATCATTTTCCAATTCAATTTTTTCAGTTGCTTTTGCTCGACTGAGCTTACTACCTGGTAAGACAATATTAAAATGTGACTGAGAAAGTTCAATCAAATGCGCTTTCACTTCTTCTCTATCTAAACTACCAAAACCAGCATATTTAAGAATTTGTAATGTATTTTCTAATTCTTTATGAGGCTCTTTTGTCTTATGAGTAGAAAAATAATTATCACAATATATATCAGCACTTTTGTCCCATTGATGATAGATTTTCTTCTTTAACAACCAATCGAGGCATAAGACAATCATTTGGCCTTGAACATCACCAGAAAAGGCATATTGGCCATCCATACTTAATATTGCTGTAGTATAGCTGACATTGGCATTTTCAAAACGATATAGACACTCACCACGATTCACCTCCCAAAAGCGTATCGATTTGTCTTCACTGACTGAGACAGCAATTTTACCTTGACCGTCGATAGCCACTTGATTCACTCTTTTAGTATGACCCAGCAGAACTCGTATTGATTTTTTTCGACTGGATTGTACTTGCCATAACCGCAAACTGGCATCTGCACTGGCTGAAATACAATAGCGTCCATCTGAAGTCACTGCAATACTGGTGACAATGTTTTCATGCTCCTCAAGCTTTGATAGTATTTTTCCAGAAGCTAAGTCCCAAATTAAAATAGAATGATTATTGCGCTGCCCTGTTAAAGCAAAAAGGCCATCTGGAGTGACTGCAATGGTGGCTATGACATTTTTTTTGTCTGTAAAGTCAGCCATAACTTCACCCGTTAATAAACGCCATAAATAAAAATATCCCTTATCATCACTGGACAAAGCAAAACGACCATCTGAGGTCGTTGTCACTGCAACCACATTAGTTTGATGATGACTGAACAGTGATAATTGCTTTCCACTTTTTATATCCATAACCAGGATATTTTCACCACAAGCAATCAATAATCCAGAACCATCCATGGTCACTTTTATTTTTGTTATTGGTTTTTTAATATGTGTAAAGAGCTCCTTTACTTGCTCAGTTTCAACATCCCATTGAAAGACCTTTTGGTCTTTACCTGCTGAATAAAATGAATCATTAATAGGTGAAACATCCAAAGAAACAATGCGATCGGTATGGGCTTTAAAATCATTTTTTTTCCATACATCTTTCAGGTTTAATTTTGGAAAAAAAGTATACAGTTTTGACCAATGCTTAAAAGCAGAATAGTCACGTTCATACCCCTTGATGGAGCGGGCTGACTCAATTTCATCCATGGCTTTAACTTTATCAACATCGTAGACAGACATCGCATGGGCAATTATTTTTTTATATTCACGGGACAACTCATCCACTTCTACAGCTGATTCTGGCAAAGAAAATAAATAGTTTGCATGGTATCGAAACAAATTGTTAGTTTCAATTATACTCATAGCCGAAGATGTGACAACCAAGGCAAATAGTTCTGAAGAATCCAAAGCAATGTGACAGACTGAATCTGAAAACTTTGAAACAGAGTATGAAGTGCCCGTTTTTATATCCCAATAGCGAACAACACCATCACTACTACCTGATAAAATAATCCCCTGAGAGGCACTCACTCTCAGAGTATTAATCATTCCTTGATGCCCCTTATAAATTTTGAGACAACTTCCTTGAAGAGAGTGGCCTTGAATAGAATGGCCTGGTACAGAATCATCTTGTTCCAACTGTGTTGAGGGAACAGACCATAAGCGTATTGTTTTATCTTGGCTGCAAGAAACAACATGATCTTTATCAAGCCATTGAACGCAGGTAACAGTCAGTTCATGTCCTGCCAGAATATATTGAGTTCGATCAGAATCTTGCTCCCAAACTCGTACAATATTATCAGCGCCTGCTGAGACGACACGACCTGTTAAAGAAGAAACATGAAGACTTAATATTTCAGCACTATGCCCGTCACCTTTAAAAGTATTAATTCTTGTTTTTTTGTTATAATCCCATAGAGAAAGTTGACTCTCACAAGAAGCAATATACAGAAAACAACCACAGAGTGAAAACTGTAATGCATTAATTTTATCATTAGTGGCAGACCAGACATGAAGCATCTCACCTGTCTGCAAATCCCAGACACGAATATCACCTTGCTCTGAACCTGAGACAAGCCGACTTTTATCCTCATTGATACAGAAGGCAGTTATTTTTCCAATGTGCCCTTTCATTTCAAGACGTTGTTTATTCTCTTTTAAACTCCATACAATTAAGCAACTGCCTCTGTTGAAAACAATATTTTCACCGTTTTTTACAAACTCACCTATTTCACTATTTTTTTCAGAAATTCGATATAATACTTCATAACCAGGAAGAAAAATTGACACCGCCTGTTTTAATTTTCTGGGAATAACACCTGTTAATGAATTATCTTTAAAAAATATCGAAGCCGCTTGTTTTTGACCACTGCGCTGCAATGCAAGCGTGTAAGCTGTGATCAAATAGGGATCATTGCCTTTATCCGTCAGCGATTTATTAGTAACCGCTTTTTTTAAACACTGAGCAATTAAATCCCAATGAGATATTTTTTTAATCAAACGAGAACTTGCACATAAAGCAAGCCCTAATTCTTTACAGACTTCATTATCAATATCAGCAGGTACTTGAGATATTTTTTCTTCATTATGATTCAGTAGTTTTATGACCTGAGTATATAGACTGAATTGAATATATAATTTTGCCAGAGCATGCTTAACTCGTTCTATTTGTTTAATGTCTTTATTTTTTTCTTTAGAAAAAATTGACTCCGTTCTTTCTATAAGCTCAGATTCTTCAAGACCTTCATTCTTCCATTGAAACAAAGAAAGGTTAAATTGAGTTTCAAAATGTTCTGGATCAATATTAAGTGCATGACTCCATGTTTGAACCGCTTCATTGGTTTGCCCTAAATCCAATAATGATATAGCTTGATTGTTCAAACTGGATGCCGTACCACTACCACCTTGAGGCATTAGCCTTGGATAAAGATCATCAGAAATTTGATTATAGATTTCCAATAAAGATTCAGACACTTCATGCAATGATTCAGGCCGATCACCCTCAATTTCTTCAAAACATTGAGCTAATAAGTCATAAAGCTCACAAGGAATTGAGCCTATTGCCGGTTCATCATCCAACTGATGTTGATGGTAAGCATCCAGGATACCAGGTGCGACAGCACCCGCCTCCCAGGAACAATAGCCTATAATCATTTCTAAAACACAAACACCCCAACTCCAGAGATCCGTCCGTCGAGTTAATGGCTTTCCTGCCAACTGCTCTGGTGAAGCATATGCGGGGGTCATTCCCATACCCGCAATAATCATTGTTTGTTTCATATCATGGTCAGAGGTTTCAGGTGCAGAAACTGTCGCCATAGCACCTGCTTTGGCTAAACCAAAATCAGTCACTTTTACGACACCTGTCGAGGTTATCATCACATTAGCAGGTTTTATATCCTGATGAATCAAGCCCTGCTCATGGGCATAATGCAAGCCCCATGCAAATTGAATGGCAATGTCCAGAACTTTCAGTAAGGCTTTCTTATCATTTTTTTCCTTATCAGAAGAAAGAGCATCTTTGCCATCATAAAGATGGCGACTGGCAATCAGATCTTTTAAATCCCCCCCATCGACATATTCGCTAAAAATCTGTGGAATATTATCAATGCGACGGACATAGTAACAGTTCACTATATTGGGGTGTAAATCGAGATTAACCCAGGTTTCTGCCTCTTTTTCAATATTCTCAAAACCTACAGTCAATGCTTTTTGTTTCGGCGTCTTCAAGGCTAGATCAAGATCCCAGTCCCGATGCCACACTTGAAATACTTTACCAAATTGTCCTTCCCCAAGCAGAGATTTGACCTCATAGAGTTCTAATAATACATCCCCCGCTTGCCAGTCATGAATAGATTGCCTGGAAAGATTTAATTCTGATGAAAACTGTTCTGAACCAAGACCAATGATTTCTGAAATTTTTGATTTTTGCTCAGTTCTGTTATTTTCATCGAGTGGACTGTGTTTCAATTGCTCATATGATGCAAGTTGAGTTTCTTGTGGTGTTGATTTTTCAAGTGTATGACTTGTTTGAGGTGCCAGTTGAGTTTCTTGAGGCGCTAATTGAGTTTCCTGAGGAGAAAAATGGTCATTATCGATAGGTTCTGGTACAGCCAGCTGTGTTTCCTGAGGAGCTGAAATAGAAACATCTGTCGAATCACTTGCATTAAAGCGATGTTCACACTTTTTACAACGCAGAGACTTATTTGCATATTTGGCTGGCAAATTTTGGTACTGAGTCTGGCAACTGGGGCACGTAATATCCATTTAATTCCTATTGAGGACTTTAGATTGTGATGTCCATTTAAATTTTTATCCAATATTGTTTAGCCACAATATTGTTGAGCCATGCATAAAAATTGAACCTATTCATTTTAATAGTAAATAACTCTCGAAAATTCAACCTTTATCAAAGAAATAAGAAATAAGAGAAAAAAGCCAAAGCACTGAGTTTCAGCCTTGAGGAAAATGACGTAGGAGCAATTTGATTTATCCATTGTTGCACTGAGGGCTTTCCTATATTTTACCTGAGTAGATTTCAAGTTCTGCTGCACGAGTTTCATTGGTTGGGCCCTCAACAACAATCACATCATCGGCTAATAATAGCGTATGTGGTTCTGGATAATCACCACGAACATGCTGTCTTATCAAAGCAACCACTGAGACATGTTCATTAAATTGAAACGATCCAATACTTTTGCCAATAGCTGGAGAGCCTGACAGAACTTCAATACTGTGCAGGTGATGAAAATGTTCTGGATGCTCATAGTCTTCCTGACTGTGAAAAAATGCTCTGATACGTGAGTAATGATCACAACGAGCCTGATCAATCAGATCATCAACAATGGCTTTATCAACGCCTATATGTGTCATAGCGTGCCAGGCCAACATCATACTGGACTCAACTGTGTCTGGAATCACTTCTGTAGCACCCATTTCGAGTAATTCTTCAAGATGAAGATCATCACGGGTTCTAACAATCACTGGAATATTATGTTGGAGTTGTTTTATCGTCCGAGTAATATGATGGCTGATATTAAAATCATGAAAGGTGATCACTACTGCTCTTGCATGATCGATCCCTGCATGTTTAAGCACTTCAGGATGACTGCTGTCACCATAATAAACAGGCTCACCAGCATCCCAGTTTTCCTGAATTAATTCAGGTTCAAGTTCTAAAGCAAGAAATGGGATGTTGGCCTGTTTTAAAAATAAAGAAAGATTCTGACCTGTACGCCCAAAACCACAAATAATAATATGATCAGAGATATGATCCGCAGCCTGTTCAATATGAATCTCATTCTGCTTCTGCTGATCAAGATAGTTTGGGCTGAGGCGTTTGGCAATGCGGCCATTATAACGAATGATCATAGGTGATAGAGTCATGCTAAAAACAATAGCGGCAATAATCGGCTGACTTACTTCCAGAGATAATAAACCACTACTCAAGCCTACACCCAATAAAGCAAAGCCAAACTCACTACCCTGCCCTAAAGATAAGCCTGAACGAATTGAAACCCCAGTCTCATTACCCGATAACTTTGCAATAAGCATTATGCCCAAACCTTTGCCAAACATGAGAACCAGAGTCAAAAGGAAAACAGCCAAGGGTTCATGAATCAACACTTGTGGATTAAATTGAGTGCCCACTGAAATAAAAAACAAGCCCATTAACACATCTTTAAAAGGACGAATTTCAGTTTGGACTTGATGCTGAAACTCAGTTTCAGCCAACATAATCCCCGCAAGAAAAGCCCCCATTGCCAGAGACAGTCCCAGCTGCCAGGTTAATGATGCCGCTAATAAAGTAATTAACAAAATGAACAAAGTAAATAGTTCAGATGAATAGGTAGAAGATATCCAATGAGTAACAGGGCGGATCAAATGAGTCCCTACAAGATAAATCACTCCAAAGGCGAAAGCACCTTTCAGTAAGGCAATACTAATCGGCATAAAAAGACTGCCACCATCAGGCAGGGCAAAAATAGGTATTAAAACCAAAAAAGGTACCACTGCTAAATCCTGGAATAACAAAACACCCAGTGCAATATGACCATGTCGACTGTGTAGCTCATGTTGCTCAGTCAATTGTTTGACGACAATGGCTGTCGATGATAAAGCCAGTGCTCCACCCACAACAAAAGATGCCTGCCAGGACATACCCAGCCAGATGGCTAAACCCATTGTGCTGATGGTCGACAATAAAACCTGTGCTAAACCAATGCCAAAAACAATATTTTTCATTGACATGAGTTTTGGAATTGACACTTCCAGACCAATCGTAAAAAGCAAGAAGACCACACCAATTTCAGCAATTTGTTCTATCGCAGCCGATTCGGAAATCAGACCTAATGTATGGTGCCCTGCTAACATGCCCACTAAAAGATAGCCGAGTACTGATGGTAAGTTAATTTTTCGAAAAATAGCAACACTGATCACAGAAAAAAACAACAGAATAAGTATCTGGTTTAGTTGATCAAAATCATGCATAAAAATACCTTATAAAAAATTGATTAAGCAAATGACTTATTCATTATAGGATGAATATAACTTCCCAGAATTATAGAGATTTATTAAAAGATGCTGCTCATTTTCAGAGGCCATACTTTCAAGTTCATCCAAATCAATCAGACGACTATCACAAAGTAAACAGGCAAACTGTTCAGACACTTTGAAATCTTGACCATCCACAAACAATAGGCATTCATTGTTTGTTTTTGTAAAAGCAAATCGACTGGAAGGATAGCGTAAAAGTGATGCACTTCTTTCTATTAAATCGTCTCTTAATTGAGATAAATCTTCAACAGGCTCGTCACACTGATGCAAGTAATCAATTTTCGAATCACTGACATAACAGCCAAACCATCGAGCGAGCTCTGGATGGTTGGGATCAAGGTATTCACTAAAAAGGTTTCTCAATTCTTCAATAGCGGCCGATGATATTTCATTAGGGTGAGCTTGCTGGACATCATGTGGTATTTTATACGTTTTATTAATCGATAGGTCATTGGTAATGTGCGCAATAAAATCACTCACTAAATCGGTATGACTGGTGGCACGAAATCCAATCGAGTAACTCATGCTTTCACCAATAGAGACACCATGATGAGAAACACCCGCGGGTAAATACATCATATCACCTGGCTCAAGTATCCATTCAAACTCAGGGGAAAAGTCTTTTTGCAAGCGAATGGCAATATCTGGCATCACATTATCTTCAGCAACAGGCTGGGTATTAATTTGCCAGCGACGCTGCCCCTCTCCCTGAAGAATAAAAACATCATACAAATCAACATGAGGCCCCACCGAACCTTCTGGTGCAGCATAACTACTCATTAAATCATCCAAATGCCACTCAGGGATAAAGCGAAATTGATCCGTAATCCAGGCTAATTCGGGAATGTATTTTTCCAGATCATTCACTACTAAAGTCCAATGTGTCTCAGGCATTTTTGCAAAAACATCTTCATTCATAGGACCATGAATGGCTTGCCAGGGATGCTCTCCCCCTTTTTCAATCACAATGCGAGAATTAACATCCTCTTCACAAGCAAGACCTGCTAACTCATCAGGTGCAATGGGCGCCTCAAAACCTGGAAAAGCCTGTTTAATTAACAGAGGCTTCTTTTGCCAGTAATCTTGCAAAAAAGTATCGATTGACAAGTCACCTAGAGGTGATTGTCCTGAAGAATTCAAAAAGGTCTTAGTCATAGTTTTTTATTTACAAATGTGAATAATAGCTCAACAGCTGCACTTAAAGGGTGAACCAGTTTAAAGGAAATTCTATTCTACTTTCCTTTTTTAGGAAACGCTATTGAGTCATTATTTCTAGGTTTCAAATAGGCTTAGAGGTATTTTACAGAAAGGTACCCACTATAGCCCAAAAGAGCCAAGTGGGAAGTTTCATTGAATTAAAAGACACCGACTTCCAGATAAGAACGTGCAATTTTTTCAATCGAGGTGACATAAACTGCAGTTCTCAAGTCATCAATATTTTCATTATTTTCACGTGTCTCGCGTATTTCCTGATAAGCAAGACGCATGGTATCGTCCAGGCCAGAACGAACCAGATCCAGTTCATCCGCCCCACGACTGATGCTATTTTTCATTTTGTCAGAAACCGAACGGCCTGTTGCTTCTTCCAAAACTCGGGTCATTTCTGCACCACGCATTTCATCATGACGTCGTTGCATACGACCAAAGCGTATATGAGAGATATTACGTATCCACTCAAAATAAGAAACCGTCACACCACCTGCATTAGCATAAGCATCAGGAATGATCACAATGCCTTTTTTTCGTAAGATGTCATCAGCACCAAAGGTTATTGGCCCATTAGCCGCTTCTACA
This sequence comes from Gammaproteobacteria bacterium, assembly GCA_016744395.1. GTDB lineage: Bacteria > Pseudomonadota > Gammaproteobacteria > GRL18 > GRL18 > GRL18. The sequence continues at coordinate 17,868 of JADGEK010000050.1, forward strand.
ATCAATTTTGCCTTGATCTGATCAGCATTTTCCATAGTAATTTGGCTTTCCAGGGCGGCTGGAATCAAAATATCACATTTTTTCTCAAGAACATCGTGACCATTTTCAACAAATTTGGCACAAGGATAACTCTCAATACCACCATGCTCTTCAACATGTTGATGCAATTGTTCAATATCAATACCATCGTCGTTAATCAAAGCACCATTGTATTCAATCACTGCGGTGATTTTTACACCGTCTTCTTCCGATAAAAACTTGGCTGCATGATAACCCACATTACCTAAGCCTTGTATGACACAAGTTTTGCCATCAAGTGTGCCTTCCATATGAGCGCCTTTGACATCATCAGAGTGACGAAAAAACTCTTTAATAGCAAATTGAACACCACGACCAGTTGCCTCAACACGCCCCTGAATTCCGCCATGATGAACGGGCTTACCCGTAACACAGGCAACATAATTAATATCTTCTGGAAACAAGTGTTTGTAGGTATCAGCCATCCAGGCCATCTCTCTCTGACCCGTACCAATATCTGGCGCAGGCACATTAGTTGAAGGACTGAGGAAACCTTTTCGAATCAGCTCCAGAGTAAATCGGCGAGTGATCAGCTCCATTTCATCACGAGAATATTGACTGGGATCGATCAATAATGCCCCTTTTGAACCACCAAAAGGCACATCAACAATGGCACATTTGTAAGTCATCAGCGCTGCCAAAGCTTCCACTTCATTTTGATCGGCATAGGGCGCGTAGCGAATACCCCCTTTAGAGGGCAAGCGATGGGTGCTGTGAGTTGCTCGCCAACCCGTGAAAACTTCAATTTTGCCTCTTATTTTGACAGGAAATTGAACCTGTAAAACAGCATTGCAAGATTTGATTGCCTTAGCAACCCCTTCATCAAGCCCCATGACACTCATGGCCCGATCCACCATCAGATTGACACCATCTCGAAAACTGGGTTCATTAAATGCTTTAGTCATTAGTTCATCCCTTGCTCTAAGTTCTTTAACCAACAAGACGTTCATAGTCAAAATTTAAATGATATAGATCAGCGATATTCATTAAATTTAATGATACATTGTCTTTCTTCTTATACAAATTATCAAAATTATGCGCTAAGTGCTGAGCTTGAGTCAAATGATATAACACGATATTTCCAATAACTTCTGAGTCACGAAGTATTTGCATACCATCAAGTTATGATATGATTGGGAGATACTTGTAAAAATTTAATGTTGCGAACAAAATAGATATAAACTAAAAAAAGGGAAATAAATGAATATATTAATCTTTGGACCAAACGGTAGTGGTAAAGGTACTCAGGGCGCTATTGTTCAGGAAAAATACAATATTGCTCACATCGAGTCAGGTGCAATTTTCCGTAAAAACATTGGTGGTGGCACTGAGTTAGGAAAAAAAGCAAAAGAATACATTGATCGCGGTGATTTAGTGCCCGATGACATCACAATCCCGATGATTCTTGACCGTTTAAAAGAAGATGACTGTAAAGAGGGTTGGTTACTGGATGGCTTCCCACGTAATAAAGTTCAGGCAGAGACTCTGGCAAAAGCATTATCTGATGAAAACATCAAACTTGACTATGTCATTGAAATTGTTCTGGATCGTGGCGTAGCAAAAATCCGCATCACGGGGCGTCGTTTATGTGCTAATGATAATAACCACCCAAACCATATTGCTTTTGATGCCATTAAACCAACTGAAAAAGACGGTGGCATTGTTTGCCGCGTTTGTGGTGGAGAGTTATCTGCTCGTGCCGATGATCAGGATGATGAAGCAATCGATAAACGTCATGATATTTACTATGATGAAAACACGGGTACCATGGCTGCGGTGAACTTCTTCAAAGGACTGGGCGGCGATACAAAAGTGATTTCAATTGATGGTGGACCATCAATTGGTGAAGTGACCGACAAAATCATGGCTGCTCTATAATTCATTATTTGAATTAAGTGCTTATAAAAAAGCCCCCTTACCTTTCAGGTTTGGGGGCTTTTTAAGCTCTGACATTCATTATAACTGTTTAAAAATCAAATTCATGGGATTGCAGCATCACCAGCGTACAGTCAAAAATATAAGGTATACCTTCCATTGATAACCTCTCCTCTAATCGAGTGGACTCAGTGCCAGGGTTAAAAATAACTCGTCTGGGTCTTAAAGCAATAATTTCATCCAACATGCTATCACTTCGGTTTGACCCGACATACAGGGTCAATGTATCTACTGGGATATTGATCTCTGATAAACTGCTCCTCACTGGAAAGTTTTCAATCATAGTCAGTGTTGGGTGTACAGGAATAACAGTATGATGATATTGAGCCAGAAGCTGAAGTGCTTGATAAGAATAGCGTTGTGGCTTTGCACTAGCCCCTAAAACAACAACGGTTTGTACTGTGGTATGATTCATTAGATATTTTGTCTCAAGATCATAAGTTTTGGCTATTATACCGTATCCCTCTACGCAAATAAAATAACCGCAAATGGTTTGTCTCAATAAAGCTGAAGATACTTAGCAGGGCACTCAGTTTCTGTGCACAAGTCAAATTATAAGCATTTTAAGTAATTACCTACAGATATTTGTCTGATAAAAAAATATAATAGGCTTTTTTATTATGACCTGTATTACAAAAAGGATTTATATGTTCCCTAAAACCAAGAAACTGCTTCTCTCTTTATTGATTCCATTAGCCCTATTACTTCATGGCTGCGGTGGTGATGATGCCGATTCTACATTGGAATACGTTCCTGCTGATGCTGTTGTCTATATAGGCAGTCAAGAACCTTTTCCTTTAAAAGAATCAATGGTCTGGAACCATAAAACCTTTCCTTTTCCTGACTCCATTTACAAAGACCTTCAAAGTGAAGCATTAGAGAGCGACACCAGCGGGCAAAAATTTATAAAACAATTATTTATCTCTTATCTTAAATTAGTATCTAATCCTGAAATACTGGATTCTGAATGGGGAATTGCTGCCGAGAATAAACTCACCTTTTATACTTTAGGTCTCGCACCTGTTTTACGCCTCAATTTAAGTGACCCCAAACTGTTTAAGAAGAAAATTGCCGAAATTGAAACCTCATCAGGCATCACATCTGAATCCAATCAACTCGGTGAAGCCAGCTATCGCCGCTATTTATTAGGCGATGATGATAAAGCAAAAGTATGGCTTATTATTGGATACGACATGAACGATGTCATTATCACGGTTGATTTAGGTGTTGACAGTGAAAATGACTTAGCGATTGCTCTGGGACAGAAAAAGCCAGAAAAATCATTAGCATCAACCCAACAAGTGGATCAACTTAAAGAAAAGTACAATTTTAATCACAATGCACTCTTCGGCTTCATTAATCAAAAAGAGCTCATCAATGGTTTAACCAGCACTGACGCCAACCGTGTTTCAAAAATGATTCATTTCTTTGAACAACTGTCGAATGAGAAAGGGAATGAACTTGATGAGCTCAGAACACCCGCCTGTCGCTCAGATATGTTAGCCATTGCAGACAATTGGCCACGCACAGTTTTTGGCTACAACCAGTTTGACTTTAGAGCAGATCCCGTCAAACTTAAGATGCAGTTTATTTCTGAAATTAATGATAAGACGCTGCTAGAAGGCTTAAAATCCATTAATGGATTTATTCCTAACTTTGTCACCAATGATGAGCCTAAAGTCGTTTCCTGGGGGCTGGGACTGGATCTTGATAACCTGACACCTTTTTTTACACAACAACTTAATGAGATTAAGAAGAAAAGCTATCAATGTGCTTTCTTAAAAGAAACACAAAAGAGCCTTAAAGCAGTCAACCCTGGAATGTTGGCAATGGCAACAGCAATGCTACAAGGTGTCAAAGGCATTTCTATGACCTTAAATAAAGTTGAAGTGGGTGAAATTTCACCTCAAGGAATGCCCGATGTTAAAAAGCTGGATACCATTCTTACCCTATCAGCCACTAACGTCAAAAAATTAGTTCTTGCAGCCCAAGCCTTAACCCCAATGCTGGCACAAATTGAAATTCCAGACGACGGCTCTACTTTTGAAATTCCAATGCCTATGCCTATTTCAGGTAATGAAAAAGTCATGGGCTTTGTAAAAGACTCACATATGGCCGTTTATATAGGCGACACAGCTTCCAGGCAAGCCGAAGAATTGAGCCAGACTCCATTATCAAGCAGTTCAACATTGACGAGTATGCAAATAGATTATGGAGAATATTATGGAATGATTTTTAATTCCCTTTCAGCCTCTTCAGCAGCATCTCAATCACCTGAGGTTTTAGAAATGATGGCGATGTTAAAAGAAGTGGACTTGAACTTTAACACCACCATGCAAATAACCGATGATGGCCTTGTGTTTGACACTGAAATGGTTGCACCACAAAAAAATTAATACAGGAATCCGTGCCCTTCTAGTAAGCTTCCTTTTTGAAGTTTATTAGAGTAGTGCATGATTAATCGCAATTGAGCATGATTGCCAAAGATAGTCTTTAAACATTTTATTAATTTAGTGATATCATTATACAACTGTACTTCAGAATGTAACGAATGATCTATATTATCCTTATACTCGTTTTTGTCACTATTTTCTTTGTCCCGCAATGGTGGGTAAAGTATGTGATGAAACGCTACAATAAAACCATTGAAGCTTTACCTGGAACAGGGGGAGAGCTTGCTCAACACCTCATTGAACGCTATCAATTGCCTGTCACCTTAGAGACCACTGAAGAAGGCGATCACTATGACCCGGAAAGTAAAACTGTTCGATTGAGCCCTGAATACTTCAATGGTAAATCCCTCACCTCCATAGCCATAGCAGCCCATGAGGTCGGACATGCGATACAGGATTTTCGAAATGATGAATTACTCATTCTTCGTGGAAAGATGGTATTAACATCACAACGTTTTCAAAAATTTGGGGCGGGTGTTATCTTTGTAGCCCCCATACTCAGTGCTGTTGTCCACTCCCCTATTGCAGGCATTTTTATTGCTCTGATAGGCTTTTTCAGTATTGCTTCATCCGTGGTTGTGCATTTAATCAGCCTGCCTGTTGAATTTGATGCCAGCTTCAATAAAGCACTGCCCATACTCAAAGAAGGTAATTATGTCACTAAACGAGATTTGATAGCAGTTCATCAGGTTTTATTGGCAGCTGCTTTGACTTATGTAGCAGCGGCCTTGGCTGGACTATTAAATGTCTGGCGTTGGATTGCCCTATTGCGTCGGTAATGATGCTCTTATGAGGCATATTTTAACTCAAACCACTCAAAAAATTGTTCGACCAATGAATATGCAACAGGAACGACAACCAATGTCAGCAATGTTGATGTTGTCATTCCGCCAATTACTGCAACAGCAAGTGGCCCATTCGTATCTGATCCTGCACCGATGCCAAATGCCGCAGGAAGTAAGGCCAGTATCATAGTCAAAGAGGTCATTAAAACTGGACGCATACGGATGGGGCAGGCATTTAATAAAGCGCCCTGAATTGACTCCCCTTGAGCGCGTAATTGATTGGTCAGATCAATTAATAAGATAGAATTTTTGGCAACTAAACCAACCAACAGCACTAAACCTATCATTGAGTAGATATTAAGACTGTGCCCCGTTAACCACAACCCTGCTACACCACCAATAATGGCCAGAGGTTGTGCAAGCATAATAATTAACGGTTGAATAAATGAGTTAAATTGACTGGCCAGTCCCATGTAAACCAAAATGGTGCCCGTGACAAAAGCAAATATCAGATAGCCCATTGTTTTTCCAAACTCTTCAGCCCTGCCTATCATTTTCACATCATAAGCAGGTGGTAATAAGTCATGGGCAAGTGTCTCAACAATAGTAACTGCTTTGTCTAATGCCGTTGTTGGCGTAGCAAAAAAAGTAGCTGCATATTGCAGGTCAAATTTTGAGACCGTTTCAGCACCCAGCTTTTCTTCGAAATGAGCAATGGTATCCAGACGGATCATTTCCCCTTCTTTACCTCGTAGATAAATGAGTGATAAATCATTTTTACCCGTTAATAAATGCTGTTGCGCTTTTAAACGAATATCGTAGCGTTCTCCATCACCAGGATCATCATTGTATTTGGCAATATCAATTCCACCAGCCAATAAATTAACCGCCATGGCGATATCTGCTGTTGAGATCCCTAAATCAGCCGCCAAAATACGATCAACCTTTAATCGTAATTGTGGCAAGTTAAGCTGTAGGTTCATATCAACTGAACCCAGTTCTGGATATGTATCCAGCTGAGATTTTAGTTTTTCAGCCAGCTCAGCCACTTTAAGCAGATTTGGCCCCTGTAATACGAATTGTAAAGGCTCCCCTCTTTGTCCACCAACCACAGGGATAGGGGAAGCAAATGCTTCAATTCCAGGGATTGTATTAAGCTCCTGGCTAATTTTGACAATCAATTGTGATTGATGCATTGATCGCTGTTCTCTGTCCGTTAAAGTAACAAAAATGCTGCCCTGGCTTACTTTTCCTTGCTGTCCTGAGCCAATGGTACTGAAGGTGTGCTTGATTTGTGAATATTGACTCAATTTTGCTTCTATCTGCGTCAATCTATCCGATGTGTAATTAATATTTGAACCCAATGGTGTTTTAAAAGTGATAATAAAACGCCCAATATCTTCTTCAGGCATAAAACCTTTACCTAACTGACTAAAAAAGAATCCCGTTGAAGAAACAAGCAGTGAGGTTAAGATTAAAACAACCAGACGATGCTTTAGCGAAAATCCAAGAATCTTTTTGTAAAAATGCTCAAGCAGAAGAAAAAACTTTTCCAATAAATTATAAACAAAACCACTTTTTTTATAGCTGTCTTTATTGTTTGAACCCAAGTTTTGTGAACCCAAGTTTCGTGAGCCCAAGTTTCGTGAACAGAGCATCGGGGTTAAAGTCACGGAAACAAATAAAGAAACCAGTACGCCTACAGTCACTGTCACTGCAAAAGGTTGAAGGAAACGACCAATAATACCTTCCATAAAGATCACCGTGGCAAATAGCGCAACCAGGGTAAATGATGAGGCCAGCACAGCAAAAACAACCTGATTAGAGCCTTCTATTGCAGCCTCTACTGGATCACATTCCTTTGTTTGTCGATGACGATACACATTTTCTAAAACCACGATGGCATCATCAACCACCACTCCGATGAGGAGTAAGAGTCCTAGAAGTGTCATAATATTAAAGGTGTAGCCAGAAAAATAGAGAACAGAAATTGCACCAAATAATGAAACAGGGATAGCCGTTGAAATAATTAAAGTAGCCCTTATGCTTCGCAGGAAGAACCAAACGACAAACGCTGCCAGCAGAGTACCTTCAATAAGGTGTTCTTTTAACGCATTAACAATTGACTTAACGACTTTGGCGTTATTTGAGGCAACGGTTAAAGTCATGCCAGATGGTAGGTTGGGTAGTATCTCATCATCAATGCGTTGTAATACGGCATTAACAATGGCGACTGTATTTGAATTAGTGACTTTAATAATACCGATACCTACCCCAGGTTTACCATCAAAACGGGCAATTTCGCGTAAATCAGACAAGGCATCCTGAACCGTCGCAATATCTTTTATCCGAACAGGCGAACCTTCTCGATACGCAACCAACATATTTTCTATCGTATCAATGGAATGAAACTCTAAGTCAAGATTGATGAGTTTTTCACTGGATTGACTGACAAGATAACCACCAGATAACTTAATATGTTCTTTTTCAAATGCCGCTAATAACTCTTGTGATGTGATCTGATAGGCGGTTAATTGATCAATATTGAGATTCACTCGTATGGTACGTTCACGTTTTCCACCAATTTGTACTTCACCCACACCAGCAATGGTTTCCAATCGTTTTTTTATAGTGTTCCTGACATACTGATTCAATTGTTGCAGTGTCCTGTCACCTTCTAATACTAACCACAATATTGGATCAGCACCAATTTCAACCTTTGCCACAATGGGGATTTCAGCGTCTTCAGGCAAGTCATTAATGACCTGGTTTATCTTAGCCTGTACTTCATTAAAGGCCGCATCCACATTCTTTTTTAAAGTAAAACTAATTCTAATCGTGGAAATGCCTGGAGAAGAGCTCGACTGAATATGCTCAATACCAGGGATGCTATTGACTGCAGACTCAATGATATTGGTGACCGAGGTATCAATCACTTCAGGACTTGCTCCTGGCAAGGCTGTTGATATTGAAATCATTGGAAATTCTATATTTGGGAAGCGATCAATACCAATCCGCTGATAACTGATCAGACCAAATAAAATGATTGCCGCACTCATCATGTAAGTGAATACATGACGATGTATGGAAAATTCAGGTAATGTCATGATTTAACGTCCCTGTTTTGTGGCCATAGTTTCTTTAGACATACCCTCTATAACTAAGGAGACCTTTGCATTATCAGTCAAATAAGAAGCGCCACTCATAACCACTTGATCAGTCATTTTTAGTCCTGAGATTATTTGAATCAATAATTGTGTTTGTGAGTGGCGTTCTGATGCGACATCCGACGTTACATCATTAAATATCACAGACTGCCCTATTTTGACAACACGTTGTTTGACCGTTTTAGAAAGATCATCAAAAACATAAACCACATCACCTGCGGGACGTTTTACAATGCTTTGCTGAGGCAGTAATAGAGCATCATTAATGTGTTCTATAAGAATATTTGCCAGAATAGTGGCTCCTGGACGCCAGTCACCTGGATTATCAATATCAATAATAACTTCCAGTGCCTTATTTTTTTGATTAATTAAAGGCATCAAACGACTTATTTTTGCCTGTGTTTTATGCTCACTGGCAGGTGTGGAGAGTAATACTGTTTGCCCTATTGATAAGCTGGGAACTTTATTTTCTGGCACAGGCAGACGAATACGCAATCTTGACAAACTGACTAATTTGAATAATTGTTCATCTTCCTTAATATAATCACCTTTAGAAATATAACGTTTAAAAACAGTGCTATTAATGGGGGATTTTATTTTTGTTTTATCCAACTTATATTGAATGGCATCCAGTTTATTGTAGAGTAATGATTCCTGAGCAAGAAATGAAGACAGTTCTGTTTGTGTTTCATCAACACTATCTTGTGAAATGGATTTAGACTTAGCCAGCTTTGTCCTTCGGTTTAAGGTTCTTTTTTTGTTTGCAATTAAGATCTGAATTCTCTTGAGCTCAGATTTTTCTTGTGCCTGAAGAATCTCTAACAACCGATCATCCAAAGTAGCCAGCAGTTCCCCTTGTTTCACCTCATCACCTTCATCAACATGAATGGAAATGACTTTACCATCTGTCTCACCTGAGATCGTGGGAGAAGAGAGACTCTCTATTTTGCCAACAGAATGAAGCCTGATGTCAATATTTTTCTGCACAGGCTTTATCAGTGTCACTGGAATAGTTTTTTCTAAAACAGAAGAACTTTTTATTAAGGAAGAATCTGAAGAAGTTTTTAGAGAAACCTCCGTTGTGGTTTGTTGAGATTCTTTTTGGCAGCCTGACATCAAGCTGTAAAAAGTTATAGCCAACAGGGCAAATAGAATTTTATTATATTGTTTTCGTTTTATAATCATGGTCATAAGTATGGATTAGCGCTTAGTAATTTCTTTGGTTAATAGCTCATATACATGTCGGGCAATATAATCGGACTGATCATGCTCAGGCTTATAATCAGGTAAATATTTTCGTATAGGCGCTGTTTCAAGGTGATGAATAATCAGTGATGAAATAGAAATGGTCATCATATGTGGATCACATCCTGGAGAGACTTCTTTCATCAGTTGCCCTATAGCTTCACATTGCTTCTTAAATACTTTATCTGCCATGTATTTAAGGCGCTCTTCATCACCGTCAAGCATTTCTCTATGTATTAAACGTCGAAAGTTTTCATCCTGTGACATAAGTTCTGTAAATTTATAAATAAACAATTCCAGGCGTTCCAAAGGCGTTTTATCTGTACCAAGCACTTCAGTGAATGCGGCAGCCTTATTTGAAAAGGAGTGCTCTATTGCTGCAAGATAGATCGACTGTTTATTAGGAAAGTGATAATAAAGAGAGGCTGATTTGATACCAGATGCTGTCGCTATTTCTCTAATCGAGACATTAGAAAAACCCGACTTTGAAAAAAGACGAATCGCAACATCGAGTATTTTTTGTCTGGAATTGTCTTTATTCGTGTCCATTCTGATAAGCCTATCTATCGATTGATAGGTAATTTTGAAATAATATTAAGAAATTGTCAAGTTCTTAGCAATTTTACTCTCAATTAACTTCAAAATCAGACTCATATTGTAGCAGGCAGCTCAGTACCCAGTAATAGCAGTCTAAAAAAGTATTATATATCCCTGTTATAATACTTTTTTTAGATCAAAACACTAAGAAGTCTCTTGGGAAAAAGAAGTAGCAAAACTTGAAAAAAAGCATTATTTTTCCTACGCTTAAAAAGCATAAAAGGCTCAGAATTATATGCAGCGCAGAATAATCGGGTCATGTGTCCATTGATGTTTTTAAGTATGAACTTGGTTTGAATTTCACGAATTTAATGAAAGAAAAAATGAATGCTTTATCTAAAATAATTTTTATTTTTATCATTACTTTCAATATTGGTTATGCTGATACAGAAAAAGATACTCTAAAAATAGCAATTAGTACCAATATGGCACCCTATTCATTTATTAATGAAAATAATAAGGTTGATGGAATACTCGTTGACTATTGGAAGTTATGGTCAAAAAAAACAAAAATAAAAATTCAATTTATTTCTCTGACATGGCCTGAAACCTTGGTTGGAATAAAAAATAAAACAGTACATATTCACGCTGGATTATTCAAAACAAAAGAAAGATCTAAGTTTATTAACTATTTGAATAAAATTTATAATGTAAATTCCAGTATTTACATCAATAGAGATGACAATAAAATAAAATCAGTTAATGATTTAAAAGAAAAAACAATTGGTGTCATCACAGATTCATATTTTGACAACTATATATCAAAGAATTACCCTGAAATAAAAATCATTCGCTATATAAATTATCTGCAACTAAAAAAAGGGCTTAAAAATAAAGAAGTTAACTCAGTTATTGCGGATGATTTAGTTATTTGGATGAATATTATCAGATACCTTGATTATAATCAGCTCAGCAAAATAAAATCATTTAAATTGAATAATTGGTTTTATGCAGGGATTATAACAGAAGATTTAAAACTGGAAAAAACTGTGTTAGGTGGCATGGATAAAATTACAGCTAATGACATGGCTGATTTAGAAGAAAAATGGATTATCAATAAAGAATTACAGTATTTTTCGAAGCTCAATAAATCCAGTGTTTTAATAAAAGAAGAACTCAATTATTTAAGAAACAATCCTTCCATAAAACTGGCGACTATTAATCACGGGAATGCATTCTCTCACATCAATGAAAAAAATGAACTCATTGGTTTTCATAATGATCTATTAAAAGAAATTAATAATAATTTAAATAGCCATATTGAAATAGAAGTATTTAATTCATGGTCAGAAGCCTATGACAGTGCAAAAAAAGGATTAAGTGATGGCATTCTTGGTCTTTCGTGGTCAAATAAAAGAGAACGATACTTTTTATATTCACCAGCTTACCACTACGTACCTTATCAGATCATTGTCAGGGAAAATGATGATACAAATGAGATAAATACTTTTTCAAATAAAGTAGCAATAACATTAAAGAATGATATAAGTAATACTATTATTAAAAATCGAGCACCTGACACCCAAATTATTCATAGAAATGATAAAGAAGAAATTTTAATTGCCCTTAGAGATCAGAAAGCAGATATCTCTATTCTTGCTAATATCGATGAATATAAATTGAAGGAATATCAGTTAAAAATTGCAAAGAAAGTTTTTATTAAAGAAGGTGAGTTATCAATTGGTGTACAAAAAAACAACCCTACACTGAGTTCAATTATTAATAAGGGCATAAATTCTATAACAAAAGACAAAATGACAGCTTTAAAGCAAAGGTGGTTTAAAAAAGAGAAAGAAAAATCAATTTTTAGTGCTGAGGAGCTCAACTATATAAGGAGTTCACCTGTTCTAAAAGTGGGCATTGAAGATATTAAACCATTTATTTTTACTGTGGACAATGTGCACATGGAAGGCCTTGCTGGGGAAATATTAGAAAAAGCATTCAAAATATCAGGCTTAAAAATCAAATTAATACATGATTCATGGGAAAAACTGTTAGATGATTTTAAAAAAGGGAAAATTGATATTTTACCAACAACGTATTATACCGAAGAAAGAGCAAAACACGGATTGTATACAGATAGATATTTAACAAGTAAAGAATTTCTATACGTCAAAAGAAATAATAAGAATATTTATTCTTTTAATGATTTGAAAGGTAAAAAGATAGCAATTGTGAGATCCTATGGAACCATTTCATTAGTAAAAGAAAAGTTTCCTGATATTGAAATCTTAGAAACATCAAGCCTGGAGGAATCAATCTCAGCCGTTTTAAATTCAGAAGTTGAAGCATTATTTTCATCACAAATAGCGATAGAAGAAAAATTAAGGGAATTATTGATAAATAATTTAAAATCTATATCTCAAACCAGTATCAAAGCAAATGGAACCCATATTTTATCTAAAAAAGATGATTATTTGTTAAAAAACATTTTACAGAAATCACTTTTTTTAATACCAACACAAGAAAAAAATAGCATTATAGAAAAATGGTTGGCACCTGAAAAGAATAAAACAAAAGTCAATATTGCTTTTGGTAAAGACAGAGAGCCTTATGCCTTTAACAAAAATTATTTAAAAGGAATTGAACACGATCTGGTCGAATACATTTTAAACAAAAGCAATATCTCAATCAATCATAAAAAGTATCTTTCTTTAGAAGAAATGGCAACCGCATTAGAAAAAGATGATCTATTAGACATTGCTGTAAGCGTAAAGAAAAAAAACAATCATTTCTATTACTCAAGTAATTTTATAAGCTTCGAAAATACAGTTATTAGTAGAGTTTCAGATAATCTATTTATTGATAATATACAAGACTTAAAAACAAAAAAAATAATTGCTTTTTCTGGTGCACACCAGCATTTAGGTGATGAATTTGAGAAGATATTTAACCCCCAAAACAGAGGTAAAAACTATTCGGAACAAATCATTCAGGAAAATCAAGTTAAAGATTTTCTAGACAAAAAAGCAGATGTTATTATTATGGATACAAACATCTTTAAATGGCATCTAAAAAGACTGTCTTCAAATTCAATTTCAAAGTATAAATTTGATTTTATTTTTCCCAAAAAAAATAGTTTTAGAGTCGCATTTAAAGATAAGAG
>JADGEK010000051.1:0-18617 GCA_016744395.1 Gammaproteobacteria bacterium
TCTGGATCACGGTGTTAAAGCTTTTGCTGATCCCAATAATTTTCCAACCATTGATGTCGAACAACTGGAATATCAAAGCCGTAGATTTGGCTATATCAAGGGCATCAAACGAGCTTATCAAATCCCTAATGATGACGGTACCTGCCTCGGTTGGCTGATCACCATTGAGCCTGAGTTTGAAACGTTAGAAATGAGTCAAAAGTTTCAAGCAACATTATTCAACAGTTTACGTCTAGCCCTTATGTGGTCAGAGTACGCCTTAAGCTACGATATTGTATTAAATCAGTCAGATATATACCCACATCTGATACAAAAACTGATTGGAGAAGCCGACATAGGTCCAAAACCCATTCCATTTAATACCAAAGTACTGGATTTAGGCGCGGGTACTGGAAATATCACCAGCAGACTGGCAAGCCCAGAAGCTGGACGGTTAATTGTTTCGATTGACAATAACCAGGTTATGTTGAATCATCTACGCAGTAAATGTAAACAAGTCATACGTCATGATGCACAGGGACCAGGTGTCATTCCTATCAAACAGGATATTTCTTCTCTCTTCGGTTTAAGTGATGGCTTCTTCGATGTGGTCGTCGTTAATAATGTGTTATACAGTCTACCCGTTGAATCTGTACAGTCATGTCTTAAAGAAATATTTAGAGTGTTAAAGCCTGACGGTGAAATCAGACTGAGTGAACCTCATAAAAAAGCCAATGTAAAAGAAGTTTTAGCAGTGATCAAAAAAGAATTGCAGACTAAAGGTCATTTTGAAGAAATTGAAGACCACTATAATAAAGTGGAGCAAATTAATAACTATTCATTGGCTCCCATGCTAAACAAGGTTAATCTCTCTGACATGGAAAACACTTTAAAACAAATTGGATTTTCACAAATCAGCTATAGTGAAGATAAAACCTATGCAGGTCAATCTTTTATAGTCTGTGCCATAAAGTCATAAGTGTACTGAAAGAATAAAAGATAAGATTGAAGTAACCGTTATTGATACTCACTCTATTAGGATACATTGACTGATTTTTTCTTATCCATTTTTAATGAATTGACGGGCGGCCAAAGTGACAGTCAATAACAAATTGACAATCAACAAAACAAAGGATAAAACAATCAAGGCCTCTGCCATTGTCACACCAAACAATAATTCTGGAGTATAACCACAAGGTTCCCAAACTTTAAACATTAAAGGCAACCATTCATCCAATGCAAACCAGGCAGGCAATCCAGAATCCATACTACAGCCGCCCATTAAAAATCCACGTTCAGTACCCAACAACTGATAAGCACGTTCAAACATTCCAGCAGTCACAATAGTCATTAAGAACTGAGCAAATAAGACTCCCTTTTTGCTTTTATAGAGAATCATCCCCAAGATGGAAACCAGTATCATTGCTAATGCCCATATGCGGGTATGAATGCAGAGTACACAGGGCATATAATTGAGTGCATATTGATAAACTAAAGCAATGACTTCAAAACTGATCCCCAGTGCAAAGAATGCAATCCAGAACCACTTATTAGTGGATAAATGTAATATTTTGTTTAGCATAAAATCATCCTAGCCCTGTTGACAGACTTTCTTGCTCGTGAATAAGCGAGCATTTTTCAACTCAATATATATCCCTTATATTTGCATTCAGAAATTAAGACCATTCAGATTGAACTGAGTTCAATCTTCAGTTCTACTTTTTGATCCATCACTTAGAATTTATTCTTAATGACGACAAACAGCTTCTCAATAGGTAAGACAATAAGACCAAGTACCATGCCTGTTAATAATTCACCAATGATGACAGGCATAAAATGCAGTAACTCATGCAACCAAGAGAGGTTATGAACATAAATACCGCCAGCCACCAGCAACATCGCAATGGTGCCCACAATGGATAAAAGTTTGATAACTAAAGGTAAGCCTTTGACCAAAGCTTCACCAATTATTTTTAACATTGACCATTTCTCTTTGGAAATATCTATCAATTTATAACCGACATCATCCATTCTGACAATGAGAGCGACAATACCATAGACGCCAATAGTGGCTAACATGGCAACAAAAGAAACAACAATAATTTGAACCGCTAACGATTGCTCAAGAACAGTACCTAGAGCAATGATAATAATTTCAATGGAAAGAATGAAATCAGTCAAAATAGCTGACTTCACTTTTTTTTCCTCATATTTTGCAATATCATCTTCCGAACCTTCTATCACCTTATGAATGGTTTTTTCATGTGAAAAGAAGTATTCATAGATTTTTTCAGCCCCTTCAAAGGCCAGATACAAACCACCCAGCATTAGAATCGGTATAATCGACCAGGGTGCAAAAGCGCTCAAGATAAAAGCGGCAGGTAAAATAATCAGTTTGTTTATAAAAGAGCCTTTAGAAATAGCCCACAGAACGGGAAGTTCTCTCGATGGTGGATACCCGGAGGCCTTTTCAGCACCCACTGCTAAATCATCACCCAGAACCCCTGCTGTCTTCTTGGTCGCAATTTTAGCCATAACCGCAGCATCGTCTAACAGTACGGCGATATCATCAAATACAGCAAAAAAACCAGCTGCCATTACACACTCCTGAATTAAATATATTATTAACGAATTGGCTTATTTTATAAGAATTATTAAAAATTAGGTACTGGTTTTTAAGTTAAACATAGCGGGTCGTTAGACAGTTGCAATTAAACAAACAGGAATTACTAAAAAAGTAACAATAGGTTTATTAAATGTGGATGGAGATAGACAAACAGTTAACATGGACATGAGAAATAATAGCTATAACATTGATATCACAACACTTTCTCATTATCCATATGTTCAAGTAAAAAATCATCTAACTTTTTATCAGCATGGGTCATGTGCTGATAAAACCAATCTTTCAGCCAGGACATACACTCATCACCAAAAGGAGTTTGTCCTTTATTTAACTGGTTTTTCATAGTTTTTAACTGATCAAGTAAACGGGCATGTTCTTTTATGTGCTCCAACATTTGAGGATAATCAATATTATTCATCACCTTTTCTTCTTTTTCAAAATGCTCTTCAACTAAACGAATAAAATCATTAATGCACTTAAACATATCACCCTGAGACTGTCCATTAAATGCTTTAGTGTTCAGCTTTGAAAGAAAATCAGATAACTTACGGTGATCCTTCGCCATTAAATGATGCATTTTTACTTATTCTCCACTTATACCGATGTTTAAACGTGATTTTACCTGATAAATGTGACAAATATTTGTTTTCACTACTACCAATTAGTGTTGAGTTAATATCAATAAGTCAAAAAATAGGGAAAAATATTTTATACAAACAAATATAGTTCATAATAAAAAAAAAGAACCCCTATAGTTAAAATGATTATGAAACACGTTCAATCGATCCAAATTAATAGGCACTTTCTGAATTTCTATTTTTAAGACTTAAACTTGAATTGTGGCAAACTAATATTAAATCGAATCGCGATAAGACGCGAAATAAACATAGTAATACCAGCTATCAAAGCAGCATAAGTAATATCAATCTCAAAAGATAACAGACCGATAAAAAATAAAGAACCACCCCATGAGACTGTGGCATACAGTGGACTTTGAAAAACAACGGGCAGCTCATTACACAATATATCGCGAAAAATCCCCCCCATTGTGCCCGTCATTACCCCCATAAAACTGGCCACTAACCAGGGGGCTCCAACAAGAAGAGAAACTAAAGTACCTGCAATACCAAATGTAGCGAGTCCTGCTGCGTCAGCGACTAAAAAGAATCTGGGTGAAATGATGATTATTCGAGCAAGAATAAAGATAACACTGGCACTTATTATTGAAGCAATAAAATAAATTTGATCTGTGATCCAAAACACATCTCTATCCAGGAGCATGTCTCGTAATGAGCCACCGCCTAATCCAGTTGCCACAGCAATGATAATCACCCCAAACAGGTCAAACTTCTTAAATCCCGCTTTAAGTACCCCAGAAGCAGAAGAAACAATGACCGCAATCAATGTAATCCAATGTAAATTTTCAAGCAAAGTCGGAGTTGGAGCAACATTCATTGTGTCATTCTTTTCAAAATTAGGAGTAATATATTATATTGGATATTTTATTATTTAACATCACATTTTATGAGCTTATTCATCCTCATATACAAGAAAAAAATCCATTAAAAAGAGGATTCAACTAGAACTTTTAATATCAAAAGTATTAACAGGCTAAGTATTAACATAGTATTAACAGGCAAAAGTATTAACAGGCAAAAGAGGCCACCCATAAAATGCAGATTGTAAAACATTTAACTTTCAGAATAAATTCCATAAATATCGGTTGAAAAAATGAGCTTACCTAAAAACAAAGATAACTTGAGAAATAGAGGATTCAATGTATACAGAGGGAGATAAAACCGAGAGCATCAGACAGGTGAGAATCTACAATACTTAGCAAAACAGTCTAAAAGAGTAAACGATTATTTTTAAGTCGTGATGGGAATAGGAAGGTTGCTTTTAAATAGCTTCCTGCAGGCATTGATCCCTCTCACCCAATGTCTTTTTTGTTTCTGACAGAGTAATTTCAACTGTTCTTCTGGTCCAACAAAAGAGTGAAAGCCTTTTGAAAATCCCTGAATGGTTTCCAACCAGATTTGTTCATCGAGTTGCAGTTTTTGTAGGAGATTGGGTGTGTTGGAGTCAATAAAAGCGCGTTTATCGTCTCGGACAATACGACCCGTCCAGTCAGCCAGTTCCAAGTAATCCTTAAGGTTAAAGGCAACTCCATTCTCTTTGGATGAGCTGCCAATAAACGATGATAACTTGATTGTGTTGTTATTCGTGCACTTGGCTATTTTTGTTTGAGTGCTTTGCTCAATACGCTGTTTAATGGAGATGTACTCAGAAGTTTTCAGTGAGTTACAAATATCTGCTCTTATAGGATTTAAGTCGACATAGACCATGCAACTGAGAATAGCCTGCTCATCGAGTAATGCCTGACTTTTAAATCGTCCTTCCCAGAATCGACCAGTGCAACGGTCTTCGGCATTGGCTTTACGGGCGATGTACTCATTTAAACAACACATAAACCAACTGATGTCCATGAGACGATGTCTAAAGACATTAATGGTTTCTCGTGCCTTGGCTTGCTCGGCCTCAGAGTGGCACTCTCCATTAAAATAGCGTTCGACCAGTACAGGAATTGAAAAAAGCTGTTCCCAGCACTGTATGACTTGTTCATCACTCCAATCCAGAGCATGATGCTCATTGATTTTCAGGACAGTATGAGTATGGTTTGACATAATGGCATAGGCACAAACTTCAATGGCAAAAGTGCTTGAGAGCAAGGCGAGTCATTCGATGAGCCATTGTTTGCGATGACTGTAGTCTTTGTTGGTGCCCTATCAATGCCGTAGAGAAATGTGCGACGAACACAGCGAGAAATACAGTGATAAAACGGGGTATCAGAAAGGCTGATTTGTTGTTTTCTTGGAATGGGCATTGATTAACTCCGTTTAATCATAATGAATACAGAGTATGTTCTTTATTTGTACGATAATCAATTTATTAGTGTAACAGAAATTTGTTTTAGGTTTTTGTCTGCTCTATACTGGAATGAAATTGTGGCTATCCTGTAATGCTCAGGCATTAACAATAGTGATTCAAGGCATATTAATCAAAATAAAACTCTGACATATTCCGCAAAGGTCAATGCTACACCACCTAATAACATGAGTGTTGCACGAACAGGAGGTTGATCCCATATTCTTAAATAGGCGCCAATACGAAGGTTTTCCAATTGCTGAATAAGTTCATTTCGCTCCAATGAACTGGGTTCATATTTTTCCTTTTCTTCTCTGTCATCAGCTAAATTTTCATCTTGCAGCTTTCTTAAAATTTCATTTCGAACTGATTGCGCCATAAAGTTCAAACGCACAACACTCCCAAGAGCAATAATAAAGTTTAGTCCAATTACAATCGCCAGTGCTTGCGGGAAATCCCAATTATCAAAATACGTGCTACGTGCCAGCAGCAACAAAAGAATGATTAATACAGGATAATAGATAAGTCTAGTTACCTCATTCGTGCGCTCTCCTATTAAATATACCTTCATCCATGCTTCTGCATGTGTCTCGGGTAATTTAAGACGTTGCACAAATTCTTTAATTCTTGTTTTACTCCAGTCAATTTTATTATTTCGCATTAAATCAACCCAACAAATACAAAGCCTTGCTGCATCAACAACCAGAAATAACAGTGCCAGCATAGACAAAACACTAAATCCCAAAATGATTTTGTCTATTTTACAGGCAAATTCTCCTCGACATGGAGATTCTGGTGCCCCCAATATTGCAAATAAAAAAGAAGCAAAAGCAAAGTAAATCAATATATAGGCAATAGTTCTTAGGAAACGATGATCAGCGGCACCATATTCTCCGTATTTATACCACATTTTGACAGCATCCTCATTATCAGGCGCACAGTTGTTTCCCCATTTATTAATTGAAAGGACTTTAAAGTCTTTGCATATATAACCATAAATCAGCCACCACCAGAAAAGAATTAAACACAACCAGACCTCGATTAACAATCCAATTTTGTCCATCAATGCCCATTTTATGGGAAGAATTTTTGCCATTATTATAAATAATGACACCATCATCAGTGCTGAAAAAAATTGAGCAGAATTTATTTTTTTCAAATTTTGAACAGGATGTAAAAGCTTAACTTTCAGAGCATTTAAAATTTCAGTAAGAGTTAAGCTATAGTCATCTATTTTACTCCCTTGTCTAAAATAACGATAACCAAGATCAACCCAGTTTTTATGCAAACGGTTAATGACTGACCAGATAAATACAAGCGAAAGAATCACTCCGAACAAACGTATATACTCCGCAGGCCAGATACTGGCACCTGCAAGTAGTGTTAAGGGCTCACCGCCAGTATTTTTTACAGATATAAGCACAAAAAATGCTATAAAAACAATCAGCATAATGACAAGAACGACGACAATACGACCCGCTCTGGGTTTTAGTTGATGTAAAGAAAAAATACCAAGAACCACCATGCAAATCAGTCCCGAAAAAACAGCAAGGGCAAATGGTTTAACTGACAAGAGGTTCCAGGTATTTTCAATCTCCTTGTTATCTGGTAATTGTACGAGACTTTGACGACCTATTTCCAGAAGTTGAGCTGGAATTCTTTCATTCATTTTGTCCTGATCTAACATGACTTCTTTTTGAAGTTCTTTATTAAAATTTAACCGTGTTGCCAGGTAAACTGAAGTTTGATAACTATCCCGAAAAGGCATAGTTGTCATAGTGATCTTTGACGATAAACTAAGGTCATATGTTGAAGCAACGATCACATTACGTGTCCAACTATGCTCTGCTGGGTGCATAAGTTGCGCATCAAGATCAGTAGTTGCAAATACTGCACCAGGAAGCTCAGGACGTAATGCACGTAAAATCAATAACTTATCGTACACATCACTCCCCAACAATATCACAGCACGCACACCATGACCAGATTCCAGCCGCCATTCTCGATCTTTCTGCTTTATTTCAGTTGCTAGTCGCCTGAGATAATCAAACTGCCCTGGACCAACTGGCCGGCGCATTGCTGCGCTACCAATGGATTGTGAAAGTCCATTCTTTTTTTCAGATTTGCTGCTTACCGAACTAGTTGGAGAACCTTTTTCTCCTGCAATAATACCATCCATCCCTCTTTGATAGTTATATCTCACTAAATGATTATTGCAGCCATTCTTATCTCTATTCCCATTCCCACAGAAATATTCTTCAAATGCACGAGGTAATGAACGCCCAAAATAGGTGTCCATTTCAGATATCACCACAACACGATCCTCTTCAGGCGAGATCATTCTCTTTAAAATGAGTTCTTTTGCAAGTTTATTAATTAAGATGTCATCACTTTGAATAGTACGAAGAAAATTTAGTGAGGGTCTGTGTTTATTATCCCCATACTTTTCAATTTTATTCTTGAGTTTTGACAGTGGTGAATCACTCAGGTTTTTATCATTAATCAGGTTTTTATCATCAACTGTTGCGGTGGCTGAAAAAATATTGAACACAGAAAGACGTGGGTCACAACATAGGAATTGATAAGCAAAAGATTCATCTTTTGTAACAAGATTTCGAAGTGTATCTGAACGCGCTGGACCAATAAGTGTGGCATTAATATTATGTTCTAGTTTTTGTTTATCTTTTGGTAATAGTTTATCAAGTAACTGTGTCACACAATTTAAAGGTGAATCAACAAATTGTGATTCATCTAACCATAGCACCAGAACCTGATGTTGTTCATTCGTATTATTACTGAAGTTCTCATAATAATGCCACTCATATGGTATGGAATAATGATTCTCTAAAAATGTTTGTCCATTATTATCGGTTTTAGGAATAGAAGGTTTCTTATCCTCAGAAGATACCTTATCATCAGAAAGTATCTTATCTTCAGAAGATACCTTATCATCAGAAGGTATCTTATCCTCAGAAGACTCCTTATCCTGAGATGCTCCCGTTAGCAGGGAAAAACAACTATTTTTTTCGGACGAACGTGAATTTGGCTGGTAAAAAACGTTCAACATATCAGAATTTTTAGGAATATAATTTTCTTCACCCAATGCAGATAGTACCGCATAGCGACGCCGACGCCGGCGTTCTTCTTGAACGGCATATGATCCTGGACTGACCAGAATCATTAAAAATGTTATGTCACCCTTTTGATGAACCTTACTTATGTTGGACTTGAGGGTACCTTCAAGACTGGGATTTTTCTTACCAGATTTAATATCTTGTTTGTGATTATATGCCGCTTTAAAAGGATCCTGCCAAAGTCTTGCGGGTACTTGCTGGGCTTGTCTGGAATCATACCAGCCACTTTGTTCATTACTTGGTCTTACACTGTCTAGTGGTGCCCCTTTCCATATAAAAGCCCCAAGCGCAGCCAGAATAAGAAATCCACTAAGCGTAAATCCAGTGCTTCCAGTGTTGGGTAATGGTTTCATGGTGCCAGTTCTCTGTAGGTTACAACTTGGTATTGATTTTTTTTAAGATCATTCCTTAAACGTTGTATTTCCTTTCTGGATAATACACAAATAAAAGTAATAAACAGCTTATTGATTAAATCACCATGAGAAAATATTAAATTTCTCAATATGGTTCAGGTGAAAATATTCAATTGTTATAAAAATTTCTAGTGGTACAACAGAAACGGAGAATGTTGTTTCCTTAAGAATATTTTAGGAAACAGTAAGGCAGGGATACAAAAAGATACAGGCAGCTTTCCCAACAGAGTCATAAATCCATACAACTTCTAGACTAGTTCTGTTTTTAAATATACTATATAAAAATAGGTTTTAAATAAAATTTTCAAATTAAAGTCGGTTTATATAGAATTAATTGATCTCAATCAATTACAGAGCATAAAATTCGAATGCATCCATTTACCCATAAAATATGTTTATTTGGTCTCTATTAGATTGTAAATGACAATATTTAGATTCTAAGTGATCATTTATTAGAAAATTTTTGAATGGCCAGTTTCCAGAATTCCATTTGAGAAGATTTAAGTTCTAAAATTACCGCAATAGGTCATTACCGACTTGGTTAAGAACCAATCAATATCAAAAATTTAGCTCTTTACCTAAACTTTTTCAGGCGCCAGAAATAGCGGATTGTACTTTCCAGTTTGGTATACCTAAAAGTAGTTGAACTACTCTCAGATTCTTTGTCTTTCGATAGATCAAAGAAGGTTTTGTCCGACGCAATGAGTGTGTTCCATACTCCATGGGTTCAAGTCCGATAGAAGAAATCCACTTTTTTACAATTAAAGCATATTGTCTGGTTGACAAATGTTTAGATTGTTTGAAGCTACTTCTAAAAAGATAGTCTTGCCCATCCAGATTCATCTCATCTAACATGTCTCTAATTGAATTGCGTGTTTGTTCCGTTATTTCAAATTGAACTGGTTTCTTTGTTTTTTGTTGTATGATTATCGCTCGCTTGAGTATTTGTGTGCCATGCATAACATCACTAATCCGAAGTTTGACTAAGTCACAACCACTAAATTTACTGTCAATTGCCATATTAAATAAAGTGAACTCTTTTATTTTTTTCCCATCTGGAGTCGGATACGAATTTGCCCAGACTTCCTTTAGTTTAAAGGCGGGCTTTTGACCGACAATTTTTCCTTTATTCCAGGGAATTTTGGGTTGAGATACACAAGATAGTTTTTCCATAATAATTCCTCCTTTATCAGATTTACTATTTAAAGTATCGCTCAATTTACAAAAATTGTGTGAATATGTGTTGAAATATGTTTATTGTTATAATAATTGATGATGAGTGTATTTATGCCACTTACAACCAGTATTACTCTGGGGAAGCATCAGCAGAATTTATTGAATCCCTTGTTCAAAGTGGTCGTTATACGTCAACCAGTGAAATCGTGAGAGATGCCTTACGAAAACTTGAAGAATCTCAAGGACCAGAATGGTTACTTGGTCAACTCATTGAGGGTGAAAAAGGCGAAGCTAAAGCCTGGAATGATGAGGCTCTTATGGCACACGTAAAACAGGAAGCAACAAAGCGTGGCAAGCTATAAAATTTCTCCTGTTGCTGAACAGGATTTAATCGATATTTATATTCGCGAATTTCATAAGTGGGGAGAAAAACCAGCCGATGATTTCCAGCGTCAATTAATTTCAACTTTTCGTTTGCTTGTGGAAAATCCAGGATTAGGCCGTTCGGTTGCTATTAGACCTCAATTGCAGCAACATGATGTTGCTCCTTATGTCATTTTTTATCGTAAATTCAGTTATGGTGTACGAATTGCGATGCCAGTAATTTTTAGCTTCTAATCCTTAACGACAGAATAAGGAAATGCTAATTATGCAGCTGTGGGTCGTTGACTCATTTCAATAAAACCCTAACTATCATTTTTCAGTAATTATTCAAAAAATTCAAATTTACATCTTAAAAATGTAAGCTTCAATAAAAGTGAAATATCAGCTATTTGTACATTTTATTGAGAATAAAAAGATGAATTATTTTGGCTTTTTCTCATCTCTTGATGTTGCTTTTGGATAACACGACCGAGGAAAACTGCGGTTGAAGAGTGGGTGGAGATTTGGCTTGTCTTGCAGGGGCTTTGCGAGGCATGGATGCCGAGGTAGAGCGACACAGGGATGTGCTTGAGCATCCCCGGCAAGACAAGCCAAATCTCCGACCAATCGCATTCATAGCACTTTACCAAGCGAACAACACCTTCTTTTTCTGTTGTTCTAGAATTACTGCAATGCTCATATAGAGCTTTTATGTGGCCATAAAATAATATTCTAACACCAAGGCCCTGTCTATTTTTGAATAGTAGGTTGTTTCTGAATTTTTTTCATCAATATAATTGCTTCTACAGAAAGAGGAGTTAATTGGTTATTTTTAATGTCCAAACAATCAATAATTTGTTTTTTCATTGATCGAGCCCAAAAACGGATCAGATGTTCAGCCATAGCATTGGCCGCTTCTTTTTGAGTCTTCCCTGGTGCAATATTACAGGCAATCTGATTAGCCATTTTTATTAATGCATCTGGGGCTTGTACATCCTGTGCACTATCCATTTAAAATCCTCAATTTAATAATCAATATGACACTCAGCTTGTTTTGCTGTCTCTCAACAATAAGAGAATCTAAGACAACATTAACATTAAACAATATCCCTAATTATAAGCCGTAAAACGCCCTGGACGGGCAAAGCCAATCAACCTTAGACCTGATGTCTTTGCAAGGTTCAGAGCCAGCGAAGTTGGAGCCGAAACTGCAGCCAGCCGTGAAATTCCAACCTGGCAGGATTTAGTCACCATTTCATAACTTGCTCGTGAAGAAATTAAGACAATACCTTCAGTTAAATTTATTTTCTGTTGATAAAGAATTCCAATGAGTTTATCCAGCGCATTATGTCGACCCACATCCTCACTAAGTAATCGCATTTTTCCTTGTAAATCAAACCAGGCCGCACAATGGCTGGCCCCTGTTTGTTGCTGCAAAAGCTGTTGTTCATTGAGTGATAAAATAGCCGACTGTAATAGCTTACCGTCCAGATGCTCAACATAAGGTACTGCTGGAACGGGTCGGATTGCCTGCTGTAATGACTCAGCCCCACATAAACCACAACCTGTACGTCCAGTTTGATTGCGCCGCCAATGCTTGAGTTTTACAAATTTCTCTGTACTGATGTCAATATTAAGTTCAATACCATCTGGTGTTATCATGGACTCTACACCATAAAATTGTTCAATAGAATCAATAATACCTTCACTCAAACTAAAGCCAAGAGCCAGCTGCTCAAGATTATTAGGTGTCGCCATCATCACCACATGAGAAATACCGTTATAGACCAGTGCAACAGGTGTTTCCAAGGCCACTTTATCATGCTCTATTGAAAACTTACCCTGGTGCCATTTATCCACTTCAAAGACTTCATAACAATCAGAAACCTTATTATAAACATCATTAGAAGATAAAATTGAAGCATCTTCAGTGGCTTCTTTGAGTACTTTAAATGACATTATAAATCACCCTCTTTAATTGCTTCTGATTTTTGTGCTGATGATGCCTGTTGTAAATATTTAAGTTGCTGCTCATTAAATAAATGACTTGAATTTTGCCAGACAGATGATTCACTGACCTGTGTCACTTTAACCGCAGTGACTTTATACTCTGGGCAATTCGTTGCCCAGTCAGAATTATCAGTGGTCACCACGTTAGCACCACTTAAGGGGTGATGGAAAGTGGTATAAACAACACCTGGTTGCATTCGTTCGCTGATTAAAGCATGTAAGACAGTTTCCCCGGTACGGCTTTTAATGCTCACGTAATCATTGTCACGAACACCCAATTCTTCTGCATCATGGGGATGGATTTCCAGGACATCTTCTTCATGCCAGCGAATGTTTTCTGTGCGTCGTGTTTGTGCACCCACATTATACTGACTGAGTATACGTCCAGTGGTTAACAGTAGAGGAAAATGACGATTAACACGCTCTTCTGTGGCGATATATTCAGTAATAGCAAAATGACCTTTCATACCGACAAAATCATTAATATGCATAATAGGTGTTCCTGCAGGTGCTGATTCATTACAGGGCCACTGTATAGATCCCTTCTCATCCAGAAGCTTATAATTAACACGGCTAAATGTGGGTGTGAGGCGAGCTATTTCATCCATAATTTCAGCGGGATGATTATAATTCATGGGATAACCCAACGCTTCTGACAGTGCCGCTGTTGCTTGCCAATCTTCTTTTCCTGCCAGAGGCGGCATCACTTTTCTAACCCGTGAAATACGTCGTTCTGCATTGGTAAAAGTACCATTTTTTTCAAGAAAGGATGAGCCTGGAAGAAATACATGGGCAAATTTAGCCGTTTCATTGAGAAACAGATCCTGCACAATAATACATTCCATTGAACGCAGTGCCGCTTCCACATGCAAAGTATTTGGATCGGATTGAGCAATATCTTCCCCCTGGCAATACAAACCTTTAAAGCTGCCATGAACAGCAGCTTCAAACATATTGGGTATTCTCAACCCTGGTTCACTATCCAGTGTTACTTGCCACTCAGCTTCAAAAGTCGCACGCATTGCATCGTTGGAAATATGCTGATAACCAGGCAACTCATGAGGAAAAGATCCCATATCACAGGAACCTTGTACATTATTCTGACCTCGTAACGGATTCACCCCCACGCCAGAACGACCCAGATTACCAGTCGCCATAGCCAGATTAGCAATGCCCATAACCATACTGGAACCTTGACTATGTTCTGTCACACCCAGACCATAATAAATAGCACCATTACCTGAACAGGCATAAAGACGAGCAGCCGATCGCAACGTTTCAGCTGCTATTCCAGTAGTATTTTCAGTTTCTTCTGGTGCATGTCGTGGCTCACTGATAAAGTCACGCCATTGCTGATAATCCTTAAGCTCGCATCGCGTATTGATAAAATCCTGATCTTCCAATCCCTCCGTCACTATCACATGAGCCATGGCATTAATAAAAGCCACATTGGTACCTGGCAGCAATTTTAAATGATGTGTTGCTTTAACATGCGGGCTTCTGACTAAGTCTATCTGCCGAGGATCAACCACAATTAATTGTGCTCCCTGACGCAATCTTTTTTTCAGCAGCGAGCCAAAGACTGGATGTGCATCGGTTGGATTGGCACCAATCACCATGATTACATCGGCATCCATCACCGAGTCAAAGGTTTGAGTACCCGCTGATTCACGAATGGTTGTTTTCAAACCATAGCCTGTCGGTGAGTGACAGACACGTGCACAGGTATCCACATTATTATTACCAAAAGCCGCTCTGATCAGCTTTTGTACCAGATAAGTTTCTTCATTAGTACAGCGTGAAGAAGTAATACCGCCGATACTGTCCTGTCCATATTTTTCCTGAATGGCACGTAATTTCTGTGCCGCAAACTGGGTTGCCTCATCCCAGGAGACTTTACGCCAGGGTTGGTCAATGGTCTCACGAATCATCGGTTCAGTGATGCGATCTTTATGGGTTGCATAACTGAAAGCAAAACGCCCTTTCACACAGGAATGGCCATGATTGGCCAGACCGTTTTTATAAGGCACCATACAAATCACTTCATTGCCACGCATCTCAGCACGAAAACTACAGCCAACACCGCAATATGCGCAGGTTGTTATTTTACTATGCTCTGGCAAGCCATTTTCAACCACACTCTTTTCCATCAAGGTTGAGGTTGGACAAGCTTGTACACAGGCTCCACAAGAGACACACTCTGAATCCATAAATGCCTGATTTTGTCCTGGAGAAACAGTGGAATCAAAACCACGCCCCTGAATGGTTAAAGCAAAAGTACCCTGCACTTCATCACAAGCCCTGACACAACGTGAGCAGACAATGCATTTGGCAGGATCAAAAGTAAAGTAAGGATTGGATTGATCTTTTTCAGCACTTAAATGGTTTTCACCATCAAAGCCATAACGGACTTCCCGAAGTCCTACCGCACCAGCAACATTCTGTAACTCACAGTCACCATTACTGGGACAGGTCAGACAGTCCAGAGGATGATCCGAGATATAGAGTTCCATAATATTACGTCGTAATTTTGCCAGTTTGCCATTTTGAGTCCACACCACCATACCGTCCTCTGCTGGTGTGGTGCAGGATGCTGGCAAACCTCGTCGACCTTCAATTTCAACCGCACAAAGACGACAGGAACCAAAGGCATCAAGATTATCTGTCGCACAGAGTTTGGGGATATTAATGTCATTCTCAGCTGCAGCACGCATAACAGATGTGCCTTTAGTAACGGTAATTTCTGCACCATCAATAATCAGGCAAACTGACTCATCACTTTGCACCAAAGGAGTACCATAATCAATTTCATCCATGGCATCAAAAGAAGCATCAAAACTGGAAGGAGTCCGCATAATCTCTCCACTAACAAGCCTGTCTGTTATTATCCAGAGGGCCATATATTGTTAATACTGATTAATATTAAAAGTCTTTATTTAAGTTTTTAACAATTAATTCAGCCGTTAAATTTATCCATATCTTCGGAAAAATACTTAATTGCACTGCGTACAGGGAAAGGTGTCATGCCGCCCATAGCACACAATGAACCATCCTCCAAGGTATCACAAAGTTCATCCAGCAAGTGCAGATGTTCTTCACGTTGCAAAAGCTGAAGCGGATCAATGATCTTATCGATGAGCTCAACACCTCGAGTCGAACCAATGCGGCAGGGGGTACATTTTCCACACGATTCAATGGCACAAAACTCCATTGCGTAGCGAGCCATTTCAGTCATATTAATACTGTCATCAAACACCACAATACCGCCATGTCCAAGTACTGCCCCTGCTTCAGCAAAAGCTTCATAATCCAGCGGCAAATCCCAGAGTGACTCAGGAAGATAAGCACCTAAAGGACCACCCACCTGAATGGCGCGCATTTTTTTTTCTGTTCGGGTACCCAGACCAAAAGTCTCAAGCACTTCACGCAAGGTACTGCCAAAAGCCAGTTCCACTAAACCTGCCTGCTTAATATTGCCCGTCAACTGAAGCGGCAACGTACCTCGGGAACGTCCCAGCCCATAATGTTCATAGGCATCTGCTCCCTGATGTAATATTATCGGCACTGAAGCCAGAGAAATAACATTATTGACCACTGTCGGCTGACCAAATAAACCTTCAATAGCAGGCAATGGCGGCTTAACCCGCACCATTCCCCTTTTTCCCTCAAGGCTTTCCAGTAAAGAAGTTTCTTCACCACAGATATACGCACCCGCACCCATTCTTAATTCCAGATGAAAGTCTTTGTCGCTGCCGCATAGATTGTTACCCAGATAACCTGCATTCTGTGCCAGCTCAATTGCCAGAGCAAAAACTTCATTTGCCAGCGGGTATTCTGAACGGATATAAATATAGCCCTGAGTCGCTCCGACAGCGAGTCCAGCAATACACATACCTTCAATTAAAACAAAAGGATCACCTTCTAATATCATACGATCAGAAAAGGTACCCGAATCCCCTTCATCCGCATTACAGACAATATATTTCTGTTCAGCTGGCATATCTAATACTGTTTGCCATTTAATACCAGTAGGAAATGCAGCACCACCACGTCCTCTTAAACCAGAACCTTTTATCTGATCAACAATTTGTTGGCTGCTCATCTTTAATGCATTTTGCAGACCTTTAAAACCATCATGAGCCCTGTAATCTTCTAAGTTTAATGGCTCAGTGATACCAGCGCGGACAAAAGTGAGGCGCTGTTGATTTTTCAAAAATGGGATTTCTTCAGTTAATCCCTGACATAACTCATGTTCGTCTTGTCCTGCATAAAACTGTTGTTCAAAAAGAGTATTCAGCGCAGCTGTAGAGACAGGACCAAAAGCCACCCGACCTTTTTTTGTATCCACTTCTATCAAGGGCTCAAGCCAGTACAGTCCACGTGAACTGGTACGCACCACATTGATATCCACACCCTGTTGACTCGCTATCTGTTCAATCAAAAGCGCAACTTCATTGGCACCTCTGGCATTGGCGGTAGTATCACGGGGGACATAAACATTGATACTCATAAGACTTCTACCTTTGTTGAACCACTGGGTAAATTCTGCAGCAGTTCATCAAACTTCTGGGCATTCATATCACTGTATATTTCATCAGCCACTCTGATAGAGGGTGAACAGGCACAATTACCCAGACAATAAACAGGTTCCAGAGTGAACTGGCCATCAGTCGTCGTTTGATGATAGTCAATTCCTAAAGTCTGTCTGGCATGCTGTTCCAATGCTTTTGCACCCATAGACTGGCATGATTCTGCTCGACAAAGCTGGATCACATAAGCTCCTGGTTTAGTTTGCCTGAAATGATGATAAAAACTCACCACACCATGAACGTCAGCACGGGAAAGGTTTAATGCTTCAGCAACCAGAGGAATCGCAGTTTCTGGTACAAAGCTCAGAGTATCCTGAATTTTGTGGAGGATTGGTAATAAGGCACCAGGCTGGTCTTTCAAAGCAGCGATAGTATCCAGAATAAGTTGAATGTTCTGGTCATCATCTTGAGCAACAGATTTACACATTAATTTTTACCTAATTTATCCGCTTCATTTAACTTTAGCCCATGAACTGGATTAATTCACATTCCAGTGATTTTAATCATCCGCTTAATGAACAAATCCAGGTCATAGAAAAAATTCATTGTTCAGTGACCTGGATTTTCGACTAAAACTATAAAAGGAAACTACAAAAGGAAATTATGAGACTAATGGTGCTGGCATGTACCCCTTACCCAACACCTCTGCATCAGTATCATCATGACCCACCCAGCCTTCATACATAGGTAAGCCTAAACCAGACCAAAAATCACCCGACATGGTTGAATCTTCAAGAAAAACAATCCGCCCTGGCTTTGGGACTTTTTCTTGATCTTTTTTATCAATAGTTGGCATATGAACCAGCACTAAACTATCAAAGCCTTCAACATCAACATAAATAGTAACCTGACAACCACTGTGATCAATATGCTCACGACGGCATAAAGGCTTGGTTTTTGTCGTGACCAGATGCTCTGCTCCTTGAGTGATTTCAAATGATTCTTTGGTCACGACAAGGATATCGTGAATAGGTGCACCAGAAACCTCTCGACAGTGATCGCAGGCACATAAATGGCGTTCTACAAAGCCTGATAAATCAATTTTATAGCGTAAAGATGATGGCGGGTTATCGCTACCATCAGTGTGTTCAATAATACCACCTTCAATAATTCCACTTAATGAACTCATAAGAATCATTCCTCTTTTGATTGTGGATGGAAATCTACCACCCTTATATTTTGCTTAAAACTAACAATCTAATCACACTCGATCAGCTTTTCACAATAATAGAATGAATGTTCATTTCTGTCAACTGATTATAAAAATAATAAACACTTTAATCAAAACAAAACATCAATATTGTATAAAACAGGGGTATAAATTCAGCGTCTAATAAGCTTAGAAATTATCGGAATGATGGTATATTTAGCACTAAAATAACCATTTTTAGGTAGTATAATA
>JADGEK010000051.1:18717-30972 GCA_016744395.1 Gammaproteobacteria bacterium
TATAAAACAGGGGTATAAATTCAGCGTCTAATAAGCTTAGAAATTATCGGAATGATGGTATATTTAGCACTAAAATAACCATTTTTAGGTAGTATAATAATTCAATGTAAAATCAATTTATGGTGATGCGGATAAAAGCAGGTAATAAAAAAATACATCATCATATTACATTGAAGCAACACTGAATCATTAATTTGCTGCAATTATTCTACAGCAAACTGATGAGTTGCTTACAAGTTTCAATCGGTGCATCAACAAACACTTCTATGAATTCCTCTGCAGGTAATATTTCTCGAACCAGTTGACGATCAGACTGAAATGGAGAAATAAAAGCGGCCAGTGTAATTAAACCTGCATCGGCAGCCAATTTAGCAACTTCACCCACACGACGGATATTTTCTTTGCGATCCTCATCAGAAAAACCCAGATCTTTACACAGACCATGGCGTACATTATCACCGTCCAGTAAATAGGTGTGATATCCCTGTTGAGATAAAATTTGCTCCAATGCACCTGCAATGGTCGATTTACCCGATGCACTCAGTCCAGTAAACCAGATGACCAGAGGCTGTTGCTTTTTTTGCTTTGCATGTGTTTCTTTATCAACTGGATGTGTGTGCCAAATAATATTATTGTTCATGTGAGTTCCTTAAAATAAGTAAAAAAGTATTAATAGTAATTTCATGCATTCATCATAATGCATGTTTTAAGCATGAGTTTAAGCTTGAGTTTCAGACTGTATTTATTCATGCAGACCGCATTCTCGTTTAAGCCCTGAAAAACGAGTTTCTTCTTCTGTCATTCCCAAACGTAATGGTTCGCTGCTATGATAGTCACCAACAGACACATACCCTTGCTCCCAAAGAGGATGATAAGGTAAATTATGCTGCATCAGATATTTATGAATATCACGATTACTCCAGTCAATAATAGGATGCACTTTAAAGCGTCCATCCTGAACTCGAAGCACAGCAAGATCCTGACGGCTGCTTGCCTGTTGACGGCGAAGGCCTGCATACCAGGAACCTACCTCTAATTGACTCAAAGCTCGTTTCATAGGCGTCACTTTGTTGATTTGGTTATAACGGTTTAAACCTTCCAATCCCTGTTCCCATAATTTACCAAATTGTGCCTCTTGCCAGGATGACGATTGAGTAGCGCGATACACCTTTAAATTAAGGTTTAAACGCTCAGTTAATTGATTGATAAAATGATATGTTTCAGGAAATAAGTATCCAGTATCAACTAAAACAACCTTAATATCAGGTGCAGCGGTGGTCACCAAGTGCAACATAACTGCACATTGAATACCAAAACTGGATGACAAAACTTGTTGTCCAGGCAATACCATTAAAGCCCAATCAACCCTTTCCTGTGCAGTCATGGATTCCAGTTGCTGATTAATCTTGAGCAATGCATCATGATCTCCAGCCAGTAATTGTTTATTCAATTCAATATCAAGCATGAAAATCCTCCACGGGTTTTATTACTGGTTGAACAATACCTTTACGAACAACATAATTACCAAAACCTTCATTATCATGGCGCTCTGACTTATAACGTTTGAACAGTTTATAAAGAGTTTCAAGGATCTCTTTTTCATTCAGATTTTCCCGATACAGTTTATTGATGCGTTGACCACGTCCATCTCCTCCCAGAAGAAGGTTATATCGACCTGGACCTTTACCAACAAGACCAATCTCTGCGACAAAAGGTCGAGCACAACCATTAGGACATCCAGTCATTCTTACCACCAGACTTTGATTATTTAGGTCATAACGTTCAAGCAGCTCATCAATTTTTGATATCAACGAAGGAAAATAACGTTCCGCTTCAGCCATTGCTTGAGGACATGTTGGAAAGGCAACACAGGCAAGGCTATTAAGACGGGTCAGACTATTTTTTGTGTCAATTAAACCTGACTCAACAGCCATTTTTTCAATCACTGCTTTTTGATTTTCTGCGACCCCTGCGATAATTAAGTTTTGGTTAGGCGTAATACGAAAATCACCCTGGTGTTGCAAAGCAATTTCTCGCAGACCCGTCATAATTGATATTTCAGGTGAGTCAATGACTCGACCATTTTCAATAAATAATGTCAGATTCCATTGTCCATCGGTCCCCCTGGCCCACCCAAAACGATCGCCCTGATATTCAAATTTAACTTCTACTGCAGGTTTAAATTTGACATTGGCCTTTTTTTCAACCAGTTGTCTGAATTTTTCAACTCCCAACCGATCAATCGTATATTTTAATCGTGCATGACGACGACTGACTCGATCACCTTCATCTCGCTGTACCGTAACAACGTCTTCAGCAATATCCAAAACCTTATCTGTACTAATAAAGCCCAGTTCATCGGCCAGACGAGGATAAGTGCTCTTGTCACCATGAGTTGTCCCCATGCCGCCACCCGCTAAAACATTAAAACCAATTAACTTCCCCTGTTCTGCAATGGCAACAAATCCCAGGTCATTGGTATAAATATCAACATCATTATCTGGAGGAATAGCCACTCCTGTTTTAAATTTACGAGGCAAATAACTGTCACCATAAATGGGTTCCTGATCTTCTTGCTCCAATTTCTTACCATCCAGCCATATCTCATGATAAGCACGAGTATTCGGTAACAAGTGTTCACTTATCTGTCGTGTTATCTGATACACTTCCTGATGTAATTCAGATTGCCTTGGATTTGGATTAAACATGACATTTCTATTGATATCACCACAACCACCGATGGAATCAATCAGCGCCTGATTAATATCCTGAATCAACGGCTTCAAATTATGTTTTAAAATACCATGAAACTGAAAAGTCTGGCGTGTTGTCAAACGAATAGAACCATTACCCAAACGATGACTGATAGAATCTAATGCCAGCCATTGACTGCTGCTACAAACACCTCCCGGCAAGCGTGCACGGAGCATAAAACTAAAATAGGGTTCAAGAAATTGTGACTTTCGTTGCTGACGAATATCACGATCATCCTGTTGATAAAAACCATGAAATTTACTGATATGGACATCCTCTGGAGACAATGCTCCAGTGAAATCATCGTTGATACTCTTCTCTAAAGTACCGCGCAAATAATTACTGCCCAGCTTTATAACTTCATTTTCATTGACTATATTATCCATTAGTACACATCTCTTAAGTAACGCCCTTTTGAGCGCAGGTTATCAATATATTGTTCAGCACCTTGCTGGTCTAATTCACCATAATGAGCAACTAACTCAATAATGGTTTCTCGTACGGCCTGTTCAACTGCAGTTGCACCACAGACATAAAAATGGGCGCCCTGCTCAAGCCAGCGATAAATTTCTTCACCTTGTTCCAGTATTTTGTCCTGAATATAGGCCTGCCTTACAGTATCTCTTGAAAAAGCCAGACTGATTTTGTTCAACAATCCAGACTGATGAAAATGTTGCCAGTCCAGTTGATAAAGGAAGTCTTTATGGAAATTTCGATTACCCAATATCAACCAATTTTTACCAGAGGCTTTTTCTTCCTGACGCTGTTGCAGAAATGCTCTATAAGGAGCAATACCCGTTCCAGCACCCACCATAATAATTGGAGTGTCTTTATTTTCAGGTAGACGGAACTGTGTGTTTTCAACAACATACACACTGACTAAACCATCTTCTTCAATACGCTCAGCCAAAAAGCAGGACGTTGTGCCCTCACGTTTTTGTTCTCCATTATGAAAGCGTAATGCTGATACCGTCAGATGAACCTCATCATCATTACGCTGTTGACTGGATGATATTGAATATAATCTGGGCTGTAATGGTTGTAGCAGCTGAACCAAATCAGTCGTTTGTATCTTTGCAGGAAACTGTTCAATCAGATCGATAAATTGATGCTTACCTGCATAGTCATTCAATTTTTTCTTATCCGCAATCAGTTCTTTAAGAACAGTGAAGTCAGTCAATTCACTCCACTCCTTGATCACAGAGGGATGCAGCTGAGTCAGTTCTTTTTTCTGCTCAAGTGCTTGCTGCAAAGTATAGTTTTGCTTATCGATACTCAAAGTTTGCTCAGCATCAAGTTCCAGCTTCTTAATAATTTGCGTAACCAGATTTGACTTATTTCGAGCCCATACCCCTAAAGCATCACCAGGTTTATACTGAATTGTTCGGGCATCTATCTGAAGTTCTATATGGTAAACATCTGCTATCGCATCATCGGTAGAAATTCGACGACTTTCCAACAATGTCGCCTGAAAAGGATTATTTCTGTCAAAACGAATTGCAGCAGTATTGGCCGCTAGATTAATGACATTATTCTTAAACGGAGAGATGAATTGATTGCTTTTTTCAATAGCATTCAGACTCCACTGCTCTGCATCCGCATTGAAATTGACATCGGCATCCACTCGAGACATTAATCGTTTTGCACCCAGCTCTTCGAGCTTCTGATCAAAATCTTTGCCAGCCTGACAAAAATTTTCATAGCTGGAATCCCCCAAAGCAAATACAGAAAAGCTGAGATTATCAAGCTTGGGTGCACGTTTACTAAAGAGATAACGATGAAATTCAACTGATGCTTCAGGAATGTCTCCTTCACCATGAGTACTGATGATTAAAAACAAAACCTGTTCTTTGAGCAGATCACGAGGTTTAAAGTCAGCCACAGAAAATACATTGGAATTGATTCCCTGTGAATTTGCTAATTGAGAAAATCTCTCAGCAATACTACGTCCATTTCCAGTATGCGAGGCATACAGTATCGTAATACGGGCTGAAGATTCATTAATTGGCGTGATAGTGTGAACCTGACTTAAGCCTGCAAGATATCCACTAGCCCAATGCAGTTGTTGATTGGTAAAACCTTGTACTGCCAGTGAAAGACGTTGCAGTTGAGGTTCATCAAGATTGACTGTCTGTTGAGAAGCCATTTCTAGATTGGTTGATTGCATTTTAACCGCCTGTTTTATAATAATAAGTTTGGGTTAACCCCTTTAGCAGACATCTTGAACTTAAATTTATATCATGTAAAAT
The DNA here is from genome assembly GCA_016744395.1 of Gammaproteobacteria bacterium. Classification (GTDB taxonomy): domain Bacteria; phylum Pseudomonadota; class Gammaproteobacteria; order GRL18; family GRL18; genus GRL18. Next base: position 23,721 of record JADGEK010000051.1, read on the forward strand.
GATATAAATTAATTATTAATCACGAATAGAGATATGGAATTACGACAATTACGGTCTTTGGTGGCATTAACCGAAACAGGCTTTAATGTCACACAGGCAGCTGAACGGTTGCATCTGGTACAATCAGCAGTGTCTCAACACCTTTCCAGGCTCGAAGAAGAGCTGGGTGTGGTTCTATTTGAGCGACAGGGAAAACGCTTGATTGGAATCACAGCCACTGGAAAACAGGTTGTCAATTATGCACGAAAGACACTGGCGAATACCGAGAATATTCTGGCAATAGGACGTGATTTTTCTGAGGAAAGTCTAGGCACTTTACGCATAGGAACAACCCATGCCCAAGCCTGTTATGTCTTACCCTCGGTACTGAGAATGTTCCGCAAAACCTACCCGGACATTATTGTTCAAATCCACCAGAGTAATCCGAAGCAGCTGGTTGAAATGACCATAAATAATACGGTTGATATTTCAATCTGCACCGAAGCATTGGCCGATGCACCTGGCTTAAAGACATTAAACTGTTATCGCTGGAATCGCAGCCTGATTGCACCACAGGGACATCCGATCAATGACTTACACCCATTAACACTGGAGGCTCTTTGTGAATATCCACTGATATCCTATCTTTCTGGATTTACAGGTGCTAATCATTTGAGGAAAACCTTTGCCCGGCTTGGCTTAAAACCCAAAGTGGTACTCAGTGCAGCGGATACTGATGTGATTAAAACTTATGTTCGAGAAGGTTTCGGCATTGGAATTGTTGTCAGCTCTGCCAATTCATCTATGGATGCAGATTTAGAAGCACAAGATCTCAGTCGACTTTTTCCTTGGGAAACAACCCGTGTCGCTTACAACCAGGATAAATACTTACGTCATTATGAGAGTCATTTTATCAGCTTATTACAAACAGGTGTAGCCAATAACGGCATCAGCCTTTTCACTTGATTGAGTTAGCCTGGTAAAATATTATCAAATATTTTTTTCTATTATAAACATCCAAGTCTCTGTTTTTATATACCTTAGTGGCATTGTGCAGGCTAATTGTGGGTGAGCCTTTCCAATCCCTATCCTTCTACATATTACAGACATTTTATTTTTTTATTGAATTGCTTAAAAATACATATTATCAGGCATGAATATTGGTAACCTCTTCATAGATGGGTTGCTAAAAATACGGTTACATTGTCTGAAATACATCTTGGTAAAGAGATGTAAATGAAACACTATCGTCCCTTAACGGCAGGTCGACTAATTTATATCAAGTTAATACTGGCTCAAAAAGCGGCAACCCAAAATGTCTAATATCAGAAAGTTATTTCTATAATAAAATGGTACAACAGCCCATGAAACCATTGTATTCAGACTAAAAACATAATATTTACCAAAAAACAGTCATTTTGATCAATTAATAAAACCTGCTAAACTAAAACCAGCTTTTTTGATACAAATAATGGCTTGAAAGCTATCTTTTCAGGCGGTTCAGAACATTTGTATCTCGCGTCAATATCTTTACCGATAAACTAAGGTTTGGTAAAACTATCCAAATATTTAATAAAAACAATATTTATTGTAAAAAAAGCATTTACTAAACATAAACAATTACTTATTAACAATGAGTTCATCTACTAATAATACGCTTCTTAGCTTGCTTCAGTTTGGCCAAATCAAGAAATTAGAACAAGCATGTGAAGAGCAGTTAAAAATATCTCCTCAGTCTACAACCACACTTAATCTTCTAGGGTTAGCTCATAAGGAACAAAAAAAGCTTCAAAAAGCCATAAGTGCTTTTGATCAAGCCATTCAATTCAAATCTGATTTTGCTGAAGCTTATCATAACCGAGGTCTTGTTTTTGCGGAGCTTGGACTTAAAAAGGAAGCTTTCCATGACCTATATAAATCCATCCAACTAGCCCCTAAACAAGCATACTTTTACAATAATATTGGCATAATACTTCAGAAATTTTCCTTAGTAAATGAAGCATTAGAAAGCCACATTAATGCAGTAACACTTGAACCTAAGAATAGTTATTTCTGGGGTAGTTTCTCTGATTGTGTTAAAGGGGTTAGTTTTACTGCATATGATGAAACTATCGCAAGTTATTTACTACAAATGTATGAACAAGCCACTGTTCATCCAAAAGACATTTCAAGAGCAGTGATTAGTATGCTCTATCATCACCCTGACATTTCAAATGCTCTAAAAATATCAGAGTCTAATCTTATTGATAAACAGGTTGATTTTATAGCCATAAAGTTATCAAAAATCCCCCTTTTGATTCGAACAATGGAATTAGCTCCTATTGCAGATATCAAAATAGAAAAGCTGTTCACTCAAATGAGACAATCAATGCTCAGGAAAGTGGTAAAAACTAAGATGCCAGAGCCAGAGGATGTTTTAACTTTTTACACAACATTATCAATACATTGTTTTATTAATGAATATATCTATTATGAAAGTGATGAAGAAAAGCATGAGTTAAAAACGCTTATAGATCTAATAGAGTTTGATTTAAATCATGGTAGTACGACCTTACCAGAGCGATTTATTGTCCTGGGTACTTATAAACTACTCAATAATTTCAGTTGGGCTGAAAAACTATTAAAACAGAAATGGTCACATAAGATAAGTCGAGTTATTGATGAACAAATAAATAACATTAAAATAGACCTAAATCTATACAATCAAATACCACAAATAACACCAGTAAAAAAGATAATATCTCAAAACATCCGTCAACAGTATGAAGAAAATCCATACCCCAGATGGGTGAAGACTGATATTTATGATAAACCTAGAGCCATTAAAGAGTCCTTAAAACTGGCTAAGATTAATATTCCAACCGATGTTAAGTCGTTATCTAATAGTACAGAGATTTTAATTGCGGGCTGCGGTACAGGACAAAATGCAATCATTACGGCATCAAGGTTTATAAATTGTAATGTCTTAGCCATTGATTTAAGTTTGAATAGTTTGTCATATGCTATTAGAAAAACTCAGCAGTTAGGTGCATTAAATATTGAATATCAACAGGGAGATATTTTAGAACTAAATAAGATAAAGAAAAAATTTGATATTATTGAAAGTGTGGGAGTTCTACATCACTTAGATGATCCGTTGTCAGGCTTGAAGATCCTAGTTGATAAATTACATTCTAATGGGTTAATGAAAATTGGTTTATACAGTGAAACAGCTCGTCAAGCACTAATAGAAGCCCAACAATATATAATTGAAAAGAAATACACAGCCACACCAGAAGATGTTCGGCAATGCAGAAATGATTTGTTTGAAATGTCAGTTGAATCAGACTTAAAAATGACAGAGATTATAGATTATAATGATTTTTATAGTTTGAGTGAGTGCCGTGACTTACTTTTTCCTACCCTGGAACACCGATTCACATTGTTACAAATTAATGAAATGTTAAATGAACTTAACCTTGTTTTTATAGGTTTTGAGTTCAGCAGTAATATCCCAAGAAATAAATTTATTGAGTTATTTCCTTATAGCGATGCATTAGTATCATTACCTTTATGGCATCGTTTTGAGCTTAAAAATCCTGAAATATTTGGTGGAATGTATCAATTTTGGGTACAAAAAACTAAGTAGCCCCTGTTGACTTTTGCTTATGTTAGCCAATTTTATTGGAAGCTTATTACTCGACCACAGCTGAGGATGATTTAACATGTTTCCCGTTATGTAAAGGTGTTACGGGTAATCGTTTGTCAACAAAAATAATTCTTATGGTTATTAACAGGCCACCCATAAAATGAAGGTTGTAAAACATTAAACTTTCTGGATAAATTCCATAAATATGGGTTGTAAATGAAACACGATCATCCCAAACCTGCCATTTTAGGATGTTTAATTAATATTGAAACTATGAAATCATTAAAGACATTAGATATTTCTTACAACATAATTGATTAGAATAGATAAGAACTCATCAAAAAAAACATTGGAGTATTATAAATTTTAACTTACTAAGGTGTTATAACAAGTCAAGTCAATGATAATCCAAGACTAGAACCTCAGGCTTATGAATATGATAACCTTGAGCATAGTCGACACCTATCTCAGTAATTTTATCCAGTATTGACTGAGATTCAATATATTCGGCAATGGTTTTTAACCCCATAGCATGCCCTATGTCATTAATTGACTGTACCATTGCCAGATCAATAGGATCATTTATTATATCTTTGACAAACATGCCATCAATTTTTAAGTAATCAACTGGTAAGTTTTTTAAATAAGCAAATGAAGACATGCCTGAGCCAAAATCATCCAGAGAAAAAGAAAAGCCCTTATCTTTCAAAATTTTTATGAGTACTGATGCTGTACTTAAGTTTGCTATTGCTGCAGTTTCAGTCACTTCAAAACAAACAGATGCAGGGTTTATTTGATATTTTTCCTGTTGTTTTAATATGAAGCCAATGAGTCTGTGGTCACTGACAGTATCACCTGAAAGATTGATGCAAAATAAATTATTCTCTGATGGGGCATTTATTTGTTTCCTATGAATATATGCAAAAATATGCTCAATTATCCATAAGTCAATGTCTGGCATGAGCTTAAAGCGTTCAGCAATTGGTATGAATACGTTGGGTGGAATAATTTCATTTTTATCACTTAAGCGAATAAGAAATTCAATATGAGTACAGTTATTACCTAAAGCTACTGTTGGTTCAATTTTCTGATAATAGAGTTTAAAGCTATTATCAGAAAGGGCTTTACGCAGCTTGGGTAGCCAAAGCAGCTCTGAATGATGTGTGGTCAGTTCATCACTGTGTTCAGCTGCACTATAAACACAATTTCTCCCTTGTTCTTTTGCTTTATAACAAGCAATATCTGCTTCACTCATTATTTTTGCTAAAGTTTCACTATTTTCATCAATTGAAACTGCACCAATACTGGCACCAATTCTAAAAGTTTTATCTTCCCAAACAAATCGGAACTCACTGACAGAATCACAAATCAATTGTCCAATAGATCCTCCTTTTTCCAAGGGACAGTTTTCTAATAAAACACCAAATTCATCACCACCGAGTCTGGCCAAAGTATCACCATCACGTAAAGTTTGTTTTATTATAACGACAATTTGGCGTAGCAATTCGTCACCTGCAACATGCCCACTGGTATCATTGATTACTTTAAATTGGTCTAAATCAATATAGAGTATTGAGTGAGTAATATCCCTTTCAATTGCTGTTTTTAGAGCATTATGTAAACGTCTTTCAAATTCACGTCTATTAATGAGATCCGTTAAACTGTCATGAATTGCCTGATAGTTCAGTTCAGATGATAATCGCCTGGCTTCAGTCACATCATGAAAAACGAGAACAACACCAGTTATATCACCATCATGATTTTTAATTGGAGCTGCAGAGTCTTCAATAGCTGTTTCTTTCCCGTCTTGTGTCATTAAAATCGTATGATTTGCAAGGCCGACAATTCTCCCCTCCTCTAGACACTTTTCAACTGGATTTTGTACTGTTAGACGAGTGCCTTCATTTATTATTTTAAATATGGAGCTGAGAGGTTGACCCATTGCTTCAGTATTGCTCCAACCAGTTAAAGATTCTGCAATAGGGTTTATATAGGTTATATTACTGTCTAAATCAGTTGATATAACTGCATCCCCAATAGATTTTAGTGTGGTAAAGATTCGTTCTTCTGAAAGTTCTAGAGTCTGCTGAGTATCTTTAAGAGATTGAGTTAAATTGAGTAGCCGCTTATTTTTTTGATGAATATATATTGCAATTAATAATATTAATATCAATAAAAAAAATAAAATAAAGAATGCTAATTCAGAATTTTTTCTCAAGAACTGAACCAGATTAAATTCTCCATAATTAGAATAACTTCCCACTTGTAATTTCTGCATTAGTTTGTGGACAGGGTTATAGTCCAGAGGAATACTCCAGCCATGATAGTGAGCAGAAACAGCGGCAGAACTATCTGGCTTCAGTGCCAGCAAATAAGTCACAATATCAGCAGCAATGATAGGTGATGCATGTTTGGCTTTAGCAAATGCCCATTCAGGATATAGAGTTGTACTGTGTAACTGAGTAAAACTTTCCGTATCTTTTTGATTTATTATTTGAAATACATCAGGGGTTAATTGGCCTTGTTTTATCATCCGCTCAATAATTCCTGTGCGTACAATACCAACATTTACATGACCTGATAGCACATCCTTGACGACACCTTCATGAGTGCCTGAGAAAATCACTTTCTTAGTATCTCTATACGCATCAATTTCAAAGTTCAATAATTCACTATACCCAATTAACCACCCACCAAAGCCCTTCTTAGTAACCCCAGCGATAGTTTTACCTTTAATATCCTGTACATCATGAATTTGGCTATCTTTTTTAGAAAAAATGACTGAACCAAACTGAGTAAAGCCTCCACTTTTTACTAAAGTTAACATTCGTGTTGCACCATATAGGTGCTCTAAATCAACATATGCAATAGGTTGAGTGATAACAAAATCAATTTGATTTGTAGAGAAAAGAACTTCCATTTCTTTAATACCTTTTACAGGTAATAAGGTTAGCTTATGTTGTGTAATTTTTCCCTGGAGATAGTCAATGGTTGGCATCCACTCTTTTAACGCTTTTTCTTCACCTGAATGGGCTCTGACGGCAATAGTAATTTCATCTGCAAAAATGGACTGGGTAAAAATTATCAATAAAATAAGGAGGATTTTTTGAAGCATAATTTTTTTGAATAAAGTCCTTATTGAAAACATCGTTAATATTCATTCAGTGGAATAAATAGAAGCTTAATCTTATATAAAATACAATTTTATATCTAATATAAACAATAACTTTGCTATGATTTAAGGATAAAATATCGAGTTTGTAAGACTATCCCTTCATAATCACTAATATGAAATTTTGTCTTTGACAAATTTTAGAATATTGATTTTTTATAAGTATCTCTTCTGATGCAGCAGCTCATTATATACATCCTGTTTATTGAGAGAATTTGTAACTTGTAATGACAACTATCTGAAGTTCAGAGTTAAAATTATCCTTGAATCTGAACTGCTGTTTTACTTAATACCAATTATATTGCCTGATGTTTAGTATGAATATTAATTACTCGTCCACACTAATTAATTCACAATACATAACATAAATACACGATTGAAAATGAACATTCATTCTAGTACAATAAGGAATGTTTATTTTTAGTCAAAAGGGGATTTAATGTCCAAATTAAAGGAAAAACTCAGTGCTTTGG
>JADGEK010000158.1 GCA_016744395.1 Gammaproteobacteria bacterium
GCGTCCCCTAGGGGGTTCGAACCCCTGTTACCGCCGTGAAAGGGCGGTGTCCTAGGCCACTAGACGAAGGGGACACAATTCAGACTGTCTTAATAACCTGTCTCTAAATAGATATTAGAGTGGCTGAAGACATATTTTGAAGCAGTCCTTCGTAGCAATTAGCTAGAAAGTGCGCATATTATATTGTCGAGATTTTAATTAGTCAAACATTTATTTAATTTTTTTGTTACTTTTTGAAAAATAAAAAAGAATCATCAAATTATCAATTGCTTATAGATTATATTAGAGTCTTTTTATATTATATAAAGTAAGGTTATTCATTCAACTCGAATGGCTAAGCCCTTTATTTCCATTCTCTCTGCCAAAAAGCGTTGTTCTGCCGAGGAGGAAGTGCCCTCAGGGTACATTATCCAAGATAATGGGAGTAGACATTGAATAAACGGAATATTTCAGGATCTCAGATTATTATGAAAGAATTAATAGAATCACCCGCATGGCTTGAACTCAAGGAACACTATGAAAGCATTAAAGAACTTCATATGCGTGATATGTTTAATGATGATCCACATCGCTTTGAGAATTTTACAGCCAGCGTCAATGATATTTTATTGGATTATTCTAAAAATCGAATTACTGATAAGACGATGGCGTTATTGTTTAAATTAGCTCGTCAAGGCAATGTTGAAGAATGGCGCGATCATATGTTTTCAGGTGAGGAGATCAACCTGACAGAAAGTCGTTCAGTATTACATACGGCTTTAAGAAATCGCTCGAATAAACCTGTGAGAGTGAATGGGCGAAATATAATGCCTAAAGTAAAAGCGGTTCTGGCCCATATGCGTGATTTTTCTGAATTAGTTCGCTCGGGTGAGTGGCGAGGCTATAATGGCGCTAGAATAAAAAGTATTATCAACATTGGTATTGGTGGTTCTGATCTGGGACCTCATGTGATTTGTGAATCCATGCAGCCTTTTGCTCAAAGAGGTCTAAAAGCTTATTTTGTTTCTAACGCTGATGCCACACATTTAGTTGAAACACTTAAACAGGTCGATCCAGAATCAACCCTGTTCGTCATTGCTTCGAAAACTTTTACCACTCAGGAAACCATGCTGAATGCTTATAGTGCTCGAAAATGGTTTCTGGATTTGGTTGGGAATGAAAAAGCGATTGAAAAGCATTTTGTTGCAGTCACTACGAATATTGAATTGGCGACTCAATTTGGTATTAATGAGAGTAATACCTTTGCCTTTTGGGATTGGGTCGGTGGAAGGTACTCACTGTGGTCATCAATTGGTTTAACTATTGCCCTATATTTGGGAATGGATCATTTTGAAGCACTTCTTGAAGGTGCTTATGATATGGATCAACACTTTCAAAAAGCACCATTAGAACAAAATATTCCAGTCATCATGGCTTTGCTGGGAATTTGGTATAATAATTTCTTTGATGCTCAAAGTCATGCAATTATGCCATATAGTCAGTATCTGGAACGTTTACCTGCCTATTTACAACAATTGGATATGGAAAGTAATGGTAAAACCATTGATAAAAATGGACACCGTGTTAATTATTTAACGGGACCTATTATCTGGGGGCAGTCGGGTACCAATGGCCAACATGCTTTCTTCCAGCTGTTACATCAGGGAACAAAACCTGTACCAGCAGATTTTCTTATTCCGGCACTCAGCCAAAATCCTTTAGGTTTACATCATAGAGTACTTTTTTCCAACTGTCTGGCACAAACAAAAGCCTTAATGCTAGGAAAAAAATACGCTGAAGCAGTTGAAGAAATGAAGCATCAGGGTTTTGATAATGAGGCTATTGAAGAAGTTATTCAGCATAAAGTCTTTGATGGAAACAAACCAACCAATACGATTATTTTCGAACGTCTGACGCCTAAAACTTTAGGGTCTATTCTTGCGATGTATGAGCATAAGGTGTTTGTTCAGGGAGTTATCTGGAATATTAACTCCTTTGACCAATGGGGTGTCGAATATGGCAAGATCCTGGCGGGGCAAATTCAATCGGATTTATCGACACCAGGTGATGTTGATAATCATGATTCATCGACTAATGGACTGATCAACTACCGCAAGCGATTCTATTTTGATGATATTGATAAAAATAAAATTGATTAATAAATATTGTTTTACCCATAAATAATAAGGGGCTTACAAGAAAAAAATTATGTCAAAAATACAACTCAATCAATTTTTCTCTGACTTGTTTGGTATTACTATGTCAGAACAATGGCATGAACTTTTTTCGTCAAAACATCATAGTATTGCAATACAGCATCATCGAGCGGGAATTTTAAGTAAGCGGACTAAATATTTCTCACTGTTATTTGCTTTTATTGTGCCTCTTTGGAGTATTATTGACTACCTTTTATTGCCCACGGAGCTCTGGCTTCAATTGGCTGTATTGAGATTTCTCTCTGGTTTCATCTTTATTACGATTGCTTTTAAATGTCATAAAGCAGAAGCAGCACTGGAAAAAGTCATTATTTGTATGGGGGTTATGTTTATGACGCCTACTGTTTTTTTCTTATTTGCCCATTACATTGTCCATGATTATCATCTGATTGGTTTTTCTGGAGCTTTGATCAATATATACAGCTTATTACCTTTTTTGGTCATTGCTTCATTGTCAATTTTCACACTGACAATAAAAGAACTTCTCATTATCTCATCACCCATTATTGCTGTGATGTTCTGGCATTTCTATCCAGAGACCGTTGAGGATATGCCCAATGCTTTTATGTTTATCTGGCTATTTATACTATTGGCTTTGAGCAGTTTCTTTTCTTCGGTGAGTCAGATGCGTTATATGATTTCTCAGGTGACACGAGCCAGCTATGACGCCTTAACCAATGCCATGACTCGTAGAGCGGGTATTGAAGCATTAAATGTACATTACCGAATGGCATCCTTACAGGAGTCTCCTCTATCCCTCCTTTTTATTGACCTGGATGATTTTAAGTCACTGAATGATGATTATGGGCATGATGCGGGTGATAAAGCACTGAAAAATGCTGTCAGCTCATTGAAAGATTGTATTCGTAGAGGCGATAGTATTATTCGCTGGGGTGGTGAAGAGTTTCTGATTCTATTACCTAATGCCGATCACAGTGATACACGTCGGGTACTTGAGCGAATAATGGAAAAAGGCTTGGGAACACGTCCTGATGGCAAAGCGTTGACTGCCAGCATGGGGCTGGCTGAAAAAGAAAAAGATAAAGCCGTCGATTGGGAAACATTGGTTGAACTTGCGGATAAACGTATGTATCTCGCAAAACAACAGGGTAAGGCACGTTGTGTGGGCTGTCAGGAACATTATTTACAATTGTTTGAGATATGACTTTTGTTCTTTTTAACGGGAAGTGCTTCAATTTTGAATTGATCAACCAGATTTTGTAAGTTATCGGATAACTCAGACATGACTTTACTGGATGTTAATATTTCTTGGGAAGAAGCACTGGTTTTTTTACTTTCTTCCACAATGATTTCAATATTGTGATTAATTTCTGAAGCAATGCCAGACTCTTCATTCACTGCGCTTTTGATTAACTGATTTTTTAAATCAATGGATTCAATAGAATGAGTCACTGTGCTGAGTACTTCTCCAGCATGTTTTGCCTGCTCCACACTGCTTTTTGTATGTGTTTTGCTTTCATCCATAACCTGAACCGCATTTTTACTGGCCATCTGAAGACTTTCTACTAAAGTTTTTATTTCTGTTGTGGCATCCTGAGTTCGGCTGGCCAGTTGTCTGACTTCATCTGCAACAACAGCAAAGCCTCGCCCTGTTTCTCCTGCTCGCGCTGCTTCTATCGCAGCGTTTAAGGCCAATAAGTTGGTCTGCTCTGCAATGTCTCGAATAACATTGATCACTGAACCAATATTGTCACTATCGGATTCTAATTTTTGAATGACTACAGCAGATTGTTCGATTTGATTGGATACGCGATTAATGGCTTCAATTGTTTTTATTACGCTTTGTTGGCCTTTCTTCGCTTCACCCCTTGTAAGGTGAGTGGCGTCAGAAGCAAACTCAGCATGTTCAGTCATTATTTCAGACTTCTCCATCATAGTATTGATTGATGAAGCGATCTGGTTAGTCTCTTCATTTTGCTTTGATATGGTCAAATTTGTTTCGTCAGAGCGTTCTTTTAATATATTGGTTGCATTTGTAAAGTAATGCACAGTATGTGAAACTTCTTGCATACTATTATGGAATTTAAGCAGCATATTATCAAAGGCATTGGCTGTGAGACCAATTTCATCATTTTGATTGAGCTTAATACGCATGGTTAAATCTGAGGTTTTTTCAATTTGTTTAATGACATTGCTTAGCTGTATTATGGGTTTTGTGATGAGGCGTGAAAAGAATAAACCTGCAAGACTTGCAAAAATGAGCATGATTATAAAAACAGAGATAGTTGAATTGATAATAGTACTTTTCAATGCCTTAACAGGTGCAAGTGCTTCATCTACACTGATTTCTGCAATAATTGCCCACTTTAAATTATCAATGCTGATATTAGAGTAGGCAGATAAGACTGGAATGCCTAAAGGGTTGGTCAATTCAGAAAAACCTGTTTTACCTGATATTGCACTTTGACTGCCTGGTGTTTTTACTGATCCTAACAGGACATTACTTTTTTGAGATTTAATGGCATCAATAATTAATTCTTCAATATTGTTTTTCTTCAGCAGTGAAAAATACTTTTTGGGGTTTTCAATAAGTGTTCTATCAGTGCTTCGAGCTTTCATGTCCGGTCCAACAAGGTAACTTTCTCCTGTTTTCCCCATACCGACTTGATCCCATTGCTTATTGCTGGTCATAATTTGATTAATGACTTTTGTATTTAATTGAAAAACTAAAATACCCGTTTTATCTTCATCATCAAAAATGGGGGATGCAATGAACGCTGTTGCCTCATTCAAGGCGGGTAGGTAAGGAGAGTAATCGGTCAATGAAACAAAATCAGCCTCCTTGGCCTGGTTAGCTTTTTTGAACACTTTGCCCAGGTTAGTTTGAGCGAGTGGACCGCTCATCAAAGAGCTTGCAAAATCAATTTTTTTACCGACAGAGTAGATGATGTTGCCTGTATCGGGATCAATAAAATAAATATCACTGAATAAAAAACGATTTTTAAATTCTTTAAATTTATTATGATAAAGGCTGTGTATTTGAGCATATAACGTATCGTCATCAGGATTAAGCAATTGATCTTTAGACATCAGAGGCGCTTTATTATTAACCAGATATTGAGACTGTAATGTAATGCTATGCTCATTCAGATTTTCAATGTAGTCATTTAAAACAGGTGCTTTCCCTGAGTTAAATTGCCTGAAGCCTTGAGAAAAGTCCTGATTATAAAAATGTATCAGTTTGTTTTTGTAATCTTCGATGGAAATTTCATCAATGAATTCCTCATTATAATTGGTATAAGCATCCTTAAATGAAAGACTGGCATCAATGAACATTTGATCTTTTGAAAAGGTAATTAATTGATCGGTTGTGATTTTAAAATAATTCTGAATTTGAGCTTTTTTGTCATCGCGAAGAGCAACCAAGCGATTTTGAATTTGTTCTTGAAGAGCTTTTTCACCTTGATCGATGGACTGCCAGCCAATTACCATGCTAACAACAACTAAGGGGATGATGGTTAAAAAACCAGAACCAATCAGCATTTTTGTTTTTATGTTCATATAGACCGTTCTCAATAGATCGCTTTTATTTTACTTTAAGATAGCAGAAAATGACTGACTATACTCATTGGTATCTAGTGAAAAAATCTTTAATGATTAAAATGCTGATTTAAGTCAAAAATCAGTTTGTATTTTGAATGTTGAGTGAGATTAGGG
>JADGEK010000159.1 GCA_016744395.1 Gammaproteobacteria bacterium
TTTTGTAATTATCTAAATTACCATCTGAACCTGACAAGCTGTTCTTATTATTACAGATCTCTTGAAGGTAATTAATAGATTTTGATAATGCTGCTACATAATCGGACAAAGCCAATAGAATTTCTTTGCCTTTAAGAATCTTTAATTCACTTTGAGGTAATTCATTCAGGACAGTTTGTATGTCTATTAATTGCCCATGTAGCATTTTTAGCCCATCTTCATACTTCTTAAAAGACATACTCTGTTCTGAAAATATATCTATGAGCAGTTTGCGTATAGAGAGATTAAAAATTTTATTATGAATATCTTGATACTGACAATTAACATCACTCACATTACAAATATATTTTAAAATATCAGCCATAAACATTTTACTCGTTATAAAATAAAACCAATAATTTTTTACCGATACAACCATTAATACAGTGATGAAAAAAAGAATTGAAGTTAAAATTATTACCAGTTCACCTCATCTAATAAATATTTAATATAAGCCATTATATTAACCCTCTTTTAGTTAACAATAAATACGCTTAATTCGTGCCAAATATATAATCGGCTAATTTATTTATTTGTTCGTTTTTTAACCCCCCTGAGATTTTTTGCAAAATAAACTGACACCTTATTCCTTGAAGTTGGCTTTAAAATTAAGGTGCATAACGGACACAGAATTTGTGTCAGTTTGACTTAGATGGTGATAATAAAAAAGGGCACAATTTTAAGTCGTACCCTTGATGATTTTGGTTTAAACATCACCCCAGAGTTATATCTGAAAATTGCTGATATTGATTATCAAGTTTTTCTTCCTCTGCTTTAAATTTATTAGTTTATATACTAGTGTTATAATAAATTCTAAAATTTATTTATCTAAAAGGGTTAGGTGATGACAGATTTACTATTAACTGATGTAATGGGTGTCGGTATTGCAAAAGCAAAATTGCTAGAATCACACGGAATCACTAGTGTTGATGATTTAATAAAATGTAGTTTACATGAATTATGTCAGATTTCAGGAATTAAAGAAGTATCAGCCAATAGTTTAAAATCCAATGCAAAAAAATTACTTGATAGTAAGGCGTTGCCAACTGTTCAAAGCACCCTAGATAACAAAGTCACCGAGTCAATCCAAAAAACTGATGAGGAAGTTCAAGATATCCAAAATAAGCAAGAAATTAACCCTACACTAGATAAAAACAAAGGCTCTAAGAATAAAGTCAAAGACAAAAAGAAAAAACAAAAAGACAAAAAGAAAGACAAAAAGAAAAAGATGAAAGATAAAAAATCTAAAAAAATTAAAGATAAAAATAAAAAATCTAAAAAAAAGAACTGAAAATTTAGAGCAGACTTGTGACTACTGTATTAATATGGAAAGAAAATGACCTCAGATTCAAGGCCGTCTCTGATAGTTTGGGATTTCGGGGTGCGTAGTATTGATTTTTTATTTGATACAGATCAATAATTCATTCAAAACTAAATTTTTTTACAGACAAAATGAAAAATTTAGATAATACTTAAACACAAGAGATGTGTTTATTACTACTCGAATTTGAAGGGGCTCGACAAGCTGATAACCAGCTATAGGCTATATGCCACACAATTGTCGTAGGCTCTCAAGTAAAACCGCTAGCTAATCCCTAGCGGTTTTTTTTTATTGCTTCTTCTCTGCGCACCTTATGCAACTTTCTGATATTGTTTCCCAACATAAATAAAATTAGCAACATCTTGACCATATGTTAATCTTTGTGTGAATATTTAAAATATACCTACTGCACCTAATGTGCAGTCAATTCTCTTGAATTGATCTTTTAGTCTACTGACTTAAAATATGTATGGTGATTAATTTCCAAATGTGCTCTTAATTTTATTCTGAGGAATGAAAACAAAATGATAGATTTAAGACAAAATGCTTCTGAAGATGTTTACGATCCATTTAACGATGGTTGGAATGAGCGAATTGCTGGTAAACATCAAACTGATAACCCTTTTGGAGTTAATAACTGGAAATTCTATAAATGGGAAAAAGGTTGGCTAGAAGCTGATGCAGCCATTAATAAAGAAGAAAATAAATCAGCTTAGAGATGTTATTTTTTACGCCAGGGTTATCCTTATGAGTAAATGGATAATGATAGTCGGTGCAATTTTGTTTGCTTTAGGTGCAATCTGACATTTTGCATTCTGGGTACAGATTCGGGGTTCAGTGTGTTGTTGTCAACATGAGGGTAACCCCTATCACAATCCCCTACAATTCTTGATAGAATAGAGTCATCCAAGATAAGAATAATAAAGGGGTAAACTTTGGAAGATTTATTAAAGAACGATGAATTTATTCAATATATTGTAAATGTACACCTCCCCACCAATGACATGACCTATCAAGAAAAAATCCAAACAGTGTTTTCTTCAGTGGAAGAATTCAATATAGCTATGGATTGTTTTAAGTTAAGTAGTAGAACAAAAACTAAACATTGATAAGCCTCGGCCAGTGGTCTGGCTCAAATTTATGATTAGTGTCATAAGAAGCTTTATCTCTCTGAATACCGACTTATGATAAAGCACTAAACCGTTTTTTCTTTTGCTTTAAATGAACTCATCAATGATTCAACAATTGATTTAGCAATATTTTCTCTTTTTCCTGATAGTTTTAAGGGTCTGCAAGCTTCCAAAATTCCATATCCTAGTCTGGTTAACAGGATACCATTTGCAATACCCTGCCCTGCAGAGTGTGAAATTTTGTGTACAACTGATGCACTGGTTATTTCATTTGTGAGTTGTACTGTTAGTTCAGCGATACCAGCAAAAATCACATTAATGACCCCTTGCTTCAATAGCAAAATACTGGTTAAACCTCCTGTTCTATAGCCATAGAGTCTGGATATATCGGTTGCTAATTTTAAGCTTCTCCAGATAATTAAAAACATATCAATAATAGGTATGGGTGAGATGGCGGTAGAAAATGCGGCCTGAAGAGATGCTTTATGTATCAGTGATTTGGCTTTTTCATCCAGGGGGGTTAGCAATGTATTATCCAGTATGCCGTAAATTTCATAATAATTTTGTGTACTATTAATTTTTTGTTTAACTTCATCAATGTGTGCACTAAAATCATTGGCTTTATTTTTTGTTAAATGCAAAAAGAGTTCATTGCTTAAAATTAATGTGTCATCAGTTGGGTTTGTTTGCTGTTGATTAAATCTTTGTTTAAGTCGACTGACATCCTTTAGTTGTCTTAATTGCTTGAAGTTTGAGATGATATTCATTGACAATGCGGCTAGTAATATAAGCAACCCTGAAAGATATAAATAATCGGAAAAGCGGGCAGACTGAAAGAGATTGCTAAAATTATCGATTGTATGAGCAAACAGAAAAATAAACACAAATAAAATAAATGATAAGAAAATCCCAGATAGACTGCCCAGCAGTTTGATGATTTTGTAATATCCAGAATTTTCGTTGCGGATGTCTACTGCTTCATCAATGGAAGCGACTATTTTGTCTAATTCTGGGTCAGGTTCAAAAGTGCGAGGGGCTATTGGGGGCGTGATTGTATTTTCTTTAGAATTATCATCAAGAATAACTTTAAAAGGCTTTGTTGTCATAGAAGTTCTCCAATTATCGAGTCAACGACTTTATCCATATTAATATGATCAAAAGGAGTGTTATCTTTATAAGAAATATTGGAAGGTAAAAATACTTCATAATTATAGGCACTGGTATCCCATTCCAGTGGTGATGGGAATGAATGCGGCATTTCACCTGGATAAAGAACGATTTTTTTCTTTTCTTTTGATGATATTCCCTGAATACAAGGTAAACTCTCTCCATCGTGCTCTCGAATAACCGTTTCTGTACACTTAATAGAAGAGACAATATGTGTATCAGTCTTAATATGATCGACATCCATTTTTTTTCTAATGTCCTCAACCATTTCGTTTAACAGGGCACTATAGTTATTGTGTTGTGATGAGGTTATTAAATCAGCTTTAGTCGCAACAAAGATTACTTTTTTTATAGAAGAACTGAACCACTGAGATATAAAATTTTTATTTCTATGATCATAAAGTGACATCATACTACGCAGGCCGTCTTTCATATCTGAATAGCAATTATGACCATTTTGAAGTGCTTCGATAATATCAATTAAAACAATTTGCCGATCAAAGCCTCTAAAATGTTCCAGTTGAATGTTTTTTACGATATTTTCAAGATAATACTCGTAGCGCTCTTTAAATACTTGGTGTAATGATGAATTGGACTGATGAATTGGAGCAAAGCATAAAATTGGGTCATGAGCCAAATCTGAGGGCATTATAAATCGACCTGGTGTCAGGTTAGAATAATGGTTGTTTTTGAGAAATGAGAGCATACTTGAGTATTGTTGATGGATATTATTTTCAACACCTTCACCCTTGCTTTTATCTGATAATTCGTGAATGCTATTTAAATATTCTTTGACTATTTCTTCATCAATATTTTTCATCCAGTTGATGGTTTTTTCAGACCACTGTTCATACGATAAACCCATCATGGCAAGATCAAGTATCCACTCACCAGGGTAGTCGATTAATTCAATCCTGAATTTTGAATTGTTTAAAAAGCTATAACGGTTTTTAGTTTCAAACTCTAATATAGTGGATGTGATATCATCTGTGCCATCAGGCCACTGTTGATATTCTTTGATGATTTTTTTTAATGAATAATAATCAAACCGCTTAATTGATGTGCCTGGAGATTTGATGGTTACATTAAATGGTTGTTTCATGGATGTAATGGGGGCGATTTTTTTCTGAAGAAGTAGTTGATCGATCAAAGATGTAATAAAGATGGTCTTTCCTGAACGACTTAAGCCCGTTATAGCAATTTTTGTGGTGCTTACTGGCATTGAGATATTATCAACAATTGTACTTACTTTCTTTGATAACTCTTTGATATTATTTTTAAACATAATTTTCTCTAGACTCAATAATTATTATAGTGGACCCCATTGTCAAGACAACCGATCAGTTAATTTGAGATACCACTTTCTTTACTTCTTCTGTGTTTAGCTGAATATCTTTCAAGTTATTGACCTGATTCGTGTGTACTTCAAATTCTGATGCAATTTCTGCTAAAGGCCTTAAAGCCAGAACGCTGAAAAATGTCACAGTTATTTCTAAATCCCTTGCTATATAATGGATACAGAGCATGACACACAGATGAGTAAAAATTAGTTAACAGACAAAAAGATATTATACACATAAAGAAAAACATACACCCAATAATAACCAGTATCATCAATAGACTGGTTTAATGAGTGCTTCTAATGCTTTTTGGGTAGCTTTGTTTGGTTACGAACAAGTACTTTCTCATAAGAGTTGAGCAGACAAATATAAAAAATTCAAGTAAGAAGGTCTTTTCCACAATAATATAGATGTTTTTTAGTGTAAAATTGCGTTTTAGTTTTTGCCTTTGTTTAAATTAGCCTTTTTATCATACTGTGAGATGGGGTGACGAAGCGAGAAACTCAATACGTATTAAGGTGGCCGATTCGGCAAGTGAAATTAGAAATACCCATGGTTTTGCTTGGCACCATCCAACTCTGGGTATCCATAGAAATGAATTAGGAAGGTAGTGTGGAAGGAGCAAAATTAGGATTATTAGATCGATTTCTTACTCTTTGGATATTTATTGCCATGGCAGTCGGTGTTGGAATTGGTTATTTTTTTCCAAACATATCTGCGTGGAATGAGTCTGTATCTGTTGGAACAACTAATATTCCATTAGCTATTGGTCTTATTTTGATGATGTATCCGCCTTTAGCGAAAGTGAATTATGGTCTACTGGGTAGAATTGTCTCTGATCGAAAAGCCATAAGCCTGTCTCTA
>JADGEK010000004.1:0-1866 GCA_016744395.1 Gammaproteobacteria bacterium
AATAAAATACTTGAGACAGTCAGTGATTTTCGTTTTTTCTGGAAGGATGATGTTTTTAATGTCGGCATCAGTATCGGCATGATAGCTTTCACTGCGACAGAAGATAGTGCTGACAAGTTACTCAGTGAAGCGGATGCAGCGTGTTATACTGCCAAAGAAAATGGTCGAAACCGCATCCAGGTCTATGATGAACATGCAGCAAGGAAACTTAACGAAAGTCATATAATTAATATGCTCAGCGTTGCTTTTGAAAATAATCAAATGCGACTCTATCAACAAAAAATAACCTCAGTTAAAGATAAACAAGGCAGAGGTCATTATGAAATATTGATACGCATGTTGAGTAATGACAGCATTGTACCACCAGGAATGTTTCTCCCCGCTGCTGAACGCTGTGGTCTAGCTATCACACTGGACCGCTGGGTCATTCGTTCTGTTTTTAAATGGCTTTCTGAAAACCAATTTCGGTTTACACTGGTCCCAGTAATGGCAATTAATTTGTCTGGCCAATCTATAACTGACAGTTTGTTCAGTAATTTTGTTCAAGAACAGTTTTTACAATTTAAAATTGATCCTTCTGATATTTGTTTTGAAATTACTGAAACTGCCGCCATGTATAATTTGGATCATGCCAAGGAATTTATTCATGAACTTAAAGAAATGGGCTGTCAATTTTCCCTGGATGACTTTGGTAGTGGACATGCTTCATATGCGCAGTTAAAACACCTACCTGTCGACTATTTAAAAATAGATGGATCTTTGGTTAAAGATATATTAGATGATCCTATTGATTTTTCAATAGTCAAATCTATTAATGATATTGGCCACATTTTAGGTATGAAAACCATTGCTGAATTCGTTGAAAACACTGAGATTGCAGAAAAACTCACTGATATTAACGTTGATTTCCTTCAGGGTTATGGTATTGCGCGACCCGCACCTATTAACGAACTCATTTCACAAGATCATGAAGAGTAATGCATCCTATGGACATTAATTTTATCAACCCATTCTTAAGTTCTCTGAGCAATGTGTTAGAAACAATGGGAGGGATTAAATCGGATATTGGTAAGCCTTCTATTAAAAAATCAAATCTATCCAAAGGGGATGTTACTGGCATTATCGGAATGACGGGACAAAATATAAAAGGTTCATTAGCCATCTCATTTTCTCAGACTGTTATCATAGATATCGTTGAAAAAATGGTGGGTGAAAAAGTCATTGAAATTGATGATACTGTTATTGATATGGTTGGTGAACTGACCAATATGACAACAGGAGGAGCAAAAAATCTTCTCGTTGAAAAAGGTTATGATTTTGATATGGCAACACCTGTTGTGGTTTCAGGAAAGGAACATGAGATAGTTCATAAATCAGAAGGCCAAACTATTCTCATTCCATTTAATACTCAGGAAGGTAATTTTTATATTGAACTCTGTTTCAACAATAGTTTTGCTAAAAAATAGTCAATGAAAAACATGAATTTTATTGAACAATAATCCGTGTAAGATACAAATCACTGATCACTTTTTTTCCTGTTAATTTCTTTAAAGTGCTCGATGCTCTCTCAGTCAATGTTTTTTGCAATGATTTTTTCTGTTTTTGAGTTTGAATTTCCTGTCGGTTAAGACCTGAAATATAAGTGATAATGCTGTCTTTTATGGGAGCTAGGTGATTATTAATCAACCATCTATCTTCAGAATCCTGGATTTTACAATAAATCTCGAGGGTTAAGAAAAGTAATTTATCCGTATCTCTAGTATCAACTACATTCACAACAAAGGTGTGTAATTTAAAATAAGTAACGGCTTCATCAGAAGCATTTTTACTTTGTTCAGCCTCTTCTCGTGCTATTCTTTCTTCTTC
>JADGEK010000004.1:1966-116973 GCA_016744395.1 Gammaproteobacteria bacterium
ATCAAAAAAGTGAAAGGAACAAGCCACCAATACAATTCAATACAGTCAATAGTATTGGTGGCTTGCTATTATACCGATTACAGGCATATATGAACGAGCTATATCCATTATTTTAGAAAAAAAGCATTACTTCATATCCAAATATAATGAGTATCAAAAATTAACTCGTTAAATCGAGTAACATTTTGTTTAGACGACTCACAAATGTTGCTGGATCTTCTAATTGACCACCTTCACTGAGTAAAGCCTGTTCAAATAAAATACGAGTCCAATCATCAAAACGATCACCTTCTATCTCAGAGCTTAAACGCTTGACCAACGGGTGTTCTGGGTTCAATTCAAAAATAGGCTTGTGTCCCATCACATCCTGACCTGCTTGTTGTAATAATCGTTCCAGATTGGCACTCATGTCGTGTTCGCCTGTCACTAAACACGCTGGAGATTCTGTCAGACGGTGAGTCATACGCACTTCTTTGACATCTTCACCAAGAGAATCAGTCACTTTCTTCAAGAAATCTTTATATTCTTCCTGAGTTTTTTCGTGTTCTTTCTTTTCTTCTTCATCTTCCATCTCACCCAGATCTAACTCACCACGAGCAACAGAGACAATGTTTTTCTCTTCATAAGTTGGTAAAGAAGACATTAAGAACTCATCAACACGATCCGTTAATAATAGAACTTCAATGCCCTTCTTACGGAAAACTTCAAGATGAGGACTATTCTTTGCTGCGGCAAAACTATCTGCTGTAATGTAGTAGATGTCTTTCTGCCCTTCTTTCATGCGAGAGATGTAATCATCCAAAGACACTTCTTGTTCTTCTTTATCATCAGACGTACTGGAAAAACGAATGAGTTTGGCAATCTTGTCGCGATTTCCAAAATCTTCTCCTGGACCTTCTTTCATCACACGACCAAATTCTTTCCAGAAAGTCTGATAGTTTTCTTTATCATTATTAGCCATTTTTTGTAATAGGCTCAATACTTTTTTTACTGAACCAGAACGGATATTATCCAAAACTTTTGAGTTTTGAAGAATTTCACGTGACACGTTCAATGGCAGATCGTTTGAGTCAATAATCCCTTTAACAAAACGCAAATAATTAGGCATTAACTTTTCAGTTTCATCCATAATGAATACACGACGTACATAAAGCTTAATACCATGCTGACGTTCGCGATCCCACATATCAAAAGGCGCACGTTTAGGTATAAATAACAGAGAAGTATATTCGTATTTTCCTTCTACCTGATTGTGTGAACGAGCAAGAGGCTCTTCAAAGTCATGACCGACATGCTTATAGAACTCAGTGTACTCTTCATCTGAAATGTCACTTTTTGAACGAGTCCAAAGTGCAGAAGCACTATTAACCACTTCATATTCAATCACATCTTCGATTTCTTCTGCTTTGTCTTCCTCTTCACCTTCTGCATTTGGCATAGGAGGCATTGCTTCTTTAAGCATTTCAATGGGCACAGTAATATGATCAGAGTATTTACGAACAATCGTTCTTAAACGTGAACCATCAAGAAATTCGCCTTCATCATCCTTTAGATGCAAAGTAATTTCTGTGCCGCGAAATTCTTTATTAACGGTTTCAATACTGAACTCACCTTCACCTGCCGATTCCCATAAAACTGCCTGATCTGCATCAGTACCTGCACGACGAGTACACAAACTGACTTTGTCAGCAATAATAAATGAAGAATAAAAGCCCACACCAAATTGACCAATGGCATTTGCATCTTTCTTCTGATCTCCTGTCAATGAGTCTAAGAATTGACGAGTACCTGATTTTGCAATCGTACCAATATTTTCAACCACTTCATCGCGAGACATGCCGATACCATTATCTGAAATAGTAATCGTGTTCGCCTCTTTGTCAAAAGACAATGAGATTTTCAGCTCAGTATCGGCTTCATACAGTTTACTCTCACTAATGGCTTCAAATCTCAGTTTATCAATAGCATCTGACGCATTAGAAACCAGTTCTCTCAGAAAAATTTCTTTGTTACTGTAAAGAGAATGAATCATTAATTTTAATAATTGATTTACCTCTGTCTGAAAGCCTAATGTTTCTTTATGTGCTTCAACACTCATTCATTTTCCCCTTAGGATAGATTCTTAAAATAAAAACTAACTAATAATGTTAGAAAATGTGGGGGTTAAATTGAGACTTTCAAGGCTTTGTATTTACCTTTCTCGAATAGTCAGCTTGAATCAGTTAAAATAGAAGCTCTAAACGCCTTGATAATCGCTTTTTTAGATTCATTATCTGAAGACAAAGGAATAAAACATGCCAATCAGTACCATCACTTCAAGCCCTTTTAATGATCAAAAACCAGGAACATCTGGTCTGCGTAAAAAAGTAAAACATTTCCAGCAAGCTCATTATCTAGAAAATTTTGTTCAATCCATTTTTTCGTCAATTGGTGATTTTAAAGGAAAAACATTGATTTTAGGCGGTGATGGTCGATTTTATAATCAAGATGCCATACAAGTTATTCTTAGAATGGCCAGTGCAAATGGCTTTGCTAAAGTCATAGTTGGACAACATGGCATATTTTCAACACCCGCCGCTTCAGTCGTAATCCGAAAAAAGAAAGCTTTTGGCGGTATTATTCTTTCTGCCAGTCATAACCCAGGGGGAGCCGATGAAGATTTTGGTATTAAGTATAATACTGGCAACGGTGGTCCCGCACCCGAAAAAATAACTGATGCAATTTACGAAAAAACATTGGAAATCACTGAATACGACACACTTGATTCACAAACCGATATTGATCTGAGTCAGTTAGCATCGCATGATCTGGAGGGTATGACGGTTCAAGTCATAGATTCCGTCACCGATTATGCACAATTAATGAATGAGCTGTTTGATTTTGAAGCCATTAAAACAATGATATCTGAAGGTTTTACCCTCTGTTTTGATGCCATGCATGCAGTTACTGGCCCTTATGCCGTAGAGATTCTCGAAAAACAGCTAGGAGCAATTCCAGGGTCAGTAATTAATGGCATTTCAAAAGAAGATTTTGGTGGTGGACATCCTGATCCCAATTTAGTCCATGCAAAACATCTTGCAAATTTGATGTTTTCTGATGAATCACCCGACTTTGGTGCAGCATCTGATGGAGATGGTGATAGAAACATGATTGTCGGCAATAACATCTTTGTCACTCCCAGTGACAGTCTTGCCATTTTAACTGCCAATGCCCATTTAGTCGCTTCATACAAAGGCAATATTACAGGTGTTGCCCGTTCAATGCCCACCAGTCAGGCTGCTGATCAAGTTGCCAGAAAAATGGGCCTGGACAGTTATGAAACACCCACTGGATGGAAATTCTTTGGCAACCTGATGGATGCCGATAAAGTTACTCTCTGCGGTGAAGAAAGCTTTGGTACTGGCTCAAATCATATTCGTGAAAAAGATGGTTTATGGGCTGTGCTGTTCTGGCTCAATATTCTTGCGGTTCGAAATGAATCGGTTAATGACATCGTGCAAAAACACTGGCTTGAGTTTGGCCGTAATTATTACTCCCGTCATGACTATGAAGGCATAGAAACAGAATCAGCCAATGCCGTCATAACAGGCTTAAGAGAAAAAGTAAAATCACTGACAGGCACACAATTGAGCTCATTGACTGTGAGTTATAGTGATGATTTTAGTTATACCGATCCTGTTGATAACAGTGTCAGTGATCATCAGGGTATTCGCATTGGTTTTAGTAATGGCTCACGAATTATTTTTAGACTTTCAGGCACAGGCACCAGTGGTGCCACTTTACGTATCTACTATGAGAGCTATGAAACAGAAACCGAAAATATGAATGAAGACACGCAAGACGCTTTAAAAGAACTCATTATTATTTCGTTACAGCTTAGTAAACTCGAAGCATTAACAGGCCGCACAGAGGCTACTGTTATAACCTGAGGCTACATTGTTATCAGAGGCTATAGAGTTTCTACCACTCCCCTCCCATAAAAACTTGGATACTGAGAATAAAATGTTTACAGGAATTGTACAAGGTACTGCCAATATCGTACGTATCATTGAGAAAGAAAATTTTCGTACTCATGTCATCAAACTTGAAGAAGATTTAGTATCTGATTTAAAGACTGGCGCTTCCATTGCCCATAATGGATGTTGTCTGACTGTCACAGAAATCAATGGCCAGGAAATTTCTTTTGACCTTATGCAAGAAACTCTTCAAGTCACCAATCTTGGTGACTTGAAGCTCGGCAGTTCGGTCAACATTGAACGTGCAGCATGCTTTGGTGATGAGATTGGTGGTCATCAGATGTCAGGCCATATTTTATTTACAGCTCAAGTTACTGACGTCATAAAGACTGACAATAATTGTCAAATCTGGTTTGAAATTCCACAGCAATTTAAAAAATATGTGTTTAGTAAGGGGTATATTGGTATTGATGGAATCAGCCTTACCATTGGAGATGTTAAAGAGACAAAATTCAATGTCAATTTAATTCCAGAAACACTGCAACGAACCAATATAGCGACAAGAGAGCCAGGAGATCGGATTAATATTGAAATCGATCCTCAAACTCAGGCCATAGTTGAAACTGTAGAGCGCGTATTAGCTTCACGAATAGCAGAATAAAGCAAAAATGATGAGCACTATTATTTATGCCAGTGCTTTGACACATTCGTTTTAACCTTTTGCAACAGCCCAAGACAACTGTTCAACTGATAATGCAGCATCACAGATAAATTCTCCAGAATCAGGTTCATTCATCTACTTTTTAGTATTCGTTGTTTATCAGCCATCTTTTACCCTAAAGACTTAAAGCATTCAAAATGCTTTCTCATCCAGGATAAGTCTGATCCGTGTTGCAACCTCTATATGATTATAGGGTTTACTCAACAGGTTGACCTTGAAGCGAGCCTGTCTATTTCTATAAAGTGTTTTGCTGGAATAACCCGATGTTAACAACACCTTAAGCTGTGGATAGAGTGTTGATGCCTGCTCAGCTAATTCAAAACCATTAATATCACCAGGCATGACGACATCACTGAACAACAGGTCAATATTGGGTTTTTCTGCCAGAATACCCAGAGCCTGATGACTGTTTGTAGCAGTTAGTACCGTATAACCCAGATCTTCCAGGTATTGCTGTGCCAGTAAAAGCAGGTCCAGTTCATCATCCACAGCAAGCACCGTTTCCCAGCCTCGTGGTAGTTGAGCTTTATCTGCAGCCGACATCTGTTGTATTTCAGTCATGTGATCAGAGCGAGGTAGATAACAGCGAATTGTAGTGCCAATACCAAGCTCTGAATAGACTTTGATATGCCCTTTAGAGCGCTGAATAAAACCAAAAACCATGCTCAGTCCAAGCCCTGTTCCCTTACCTTTGGGTTTAGTGGTAAAAAAAGGATCAAAGATACGGTCCAGGTTTTCTTTCGTTATCCCACTGCCAGTATCATTAATCACTAATTCAACATAGTCACCAGGTACTACTGGCAAATTTTTCTCAGCATAAGCCGAATCAAGCATTTTATTGTTTGTCTCTATGGTTAATTTTCCACCATTGGGCATGGAATCTCGTGCATTGAGAAGCAGATTGATCAAGACATCTTCAAAGTCAGCGGGATCAATTTCTGTCAACCATAGATCATCAGAAAAATACTCTTCGATCTCAACCTGTGGAGTAACAGAGCGAGCGATGAGATTGTCAAGGCCTTTAATTATCTCATTAATATCAATAACTTGTACCTGTTGAGCCTGATGTCGCGAAAAGCCTAACATTTGCCGAGTTAAATCCGCGGCTCGCTGGGCAGCCTTATCTGCTGCATTTATCCGTTTGAGAGCCTTTTCATCCTGGCCTGCCTCACGTTTTAGAAAACTGAGATTGCCAATTATAATACCCAGG
This sequence comes from Gammaproteobacteria bacterium, assembly GCA_016744395.1. Classification (GTDB taxonomy): domain Bacteria; phylum Pseudomonadota; class Gammaproteobacteria; order GRL18; family GRL18; genus GRL18. The sequence continues at coordinate 7,854 of JADGEK010000004.1, forward strand.
ATATTATTAAAATCATGGGCAATACCGCCCGACATCTGGCCAACAGCCTCCATTTTCTGAGCACGTTGGAGTGACCTTTCAGTTTGTTTATAGCTGGAAATATCAAGAATACTGACTGGGATACTATTAAAGCCTTCTGCTGTTTGTGGAATCAGAAAAGAAATAATACAGGTAATGTTCCTGCCATCCAGGGTAAGAAAGTCTGTTTCTGAGCGAAAAACAGACTTTCTATCCCAGATAGCACAAAGTTCATTAATAAAAACATGAATAGAGTCTGGTCCAAACACTTTATCTATTTGTTCTATTAACTCAGCCTCATTTTCTGCACCAAATAGCTTCAGAGAGACTGTATTCACCTGAATCACCTTGATACTGAAAGCCATCTTTATTGCCAATTCAGGGTTTTCTTTGAGGTAAGATTTTAAATCTGTTACACCTTGCAAACGCAATTTTTCAAATTTTTCATACACTCTGGAAAAATCTTCATTCCAGATTGAAACATCTGAATTCTCAAATAAATTTCTAAAGCGTGACTCACTTTCTTGTAATTTTATGATCGTCCCAACTAATTCAGTTTGCATATTGTTGATGGCATGGACAACCTGACCTAACTCATCTTCTGAATCAGCGTTTGTTGTATGTCGGTCGAGAATCAAAGGTGAGGCACGTTCTTGTTGGTCAATAGCAATGGAAGAGGTATATTCAGCCAGTTTAATGAGATGACGAACAACCAAATAATAAACAATGAACAAAATAAAGATTGAAACAAAAAATGTTTTCAGCCCCTGTGATACCAAAATCAACCAAAACTTTTTGGTCAAGCGCTGAACAACACCGTCTAAATTAGACTCAATGTTAAGGTGGCCGACCAGAATGATTTTATCAAATGTTTTATACCGCACATTCACTTCATAATGTCGTAAATTCTCACCGTGTCTTTGCTCTCCCTGATGATAAGTTTCACCATTTAAAATTTGGATGCCAGTATAATGAACATCTTCAAATTTCATTATGCCAGTGAGGATTGTTTCAATTTGACTCATATCGAAATCCCACATGGCTTTGGCAAGGCTATTGCTATAACTTTGCTCAATTTGTATCATTCGTTTTTCAACAATATCAGCCTGTTCCTGATAGTAATAGTAAAGCTGAACCACGGTGACAAACAAGGTTACAAAGGAACTGAACAACAGGATAAAAAATAAAATCTTATATGAGAGTGAATTGATACAGCCCGCACGAAAAACTTTTCTAAAGAAATGAAAGTGTGACGTCATGATTTATGATACTTTTCAATAAATGTGAGTTGAATAATCGTTCAGCACTTTGTGTTTTATTCTTATGATTTCAGTATAGTATATTTTATTGTATAAATGTCATAAATAATTTTTGTTCCCTGTTAATTCCTTATACGCTGAACTGTTATTATAAACAATGTACTTATTATAAAAATTCAATCCCTGCAAATATTTACTGCCCCTCATTAATTATAAAGTGTTAATCATAAAAACCGATTCAAAATACTTATTGGAGGATAATTTCATTATTTTTATCGTGGTGTGAATGAGATTCGGGATGAACTTGCTCTCTATGCAAATGATCTGGTCATTGAAGATCACATCATATTATTTTATCCTTATCCTGTTTTTTTTATTGGTAAGCCAACTATTATTAGCCTGGAAAACCCAGTTATACCTCCAAATACACGCTCAATTGATACTAGCTGGTGGCTACCAAAGTAAGTCATCCAAATTAAATAAGTGGTGTCAGATGAGTAGTGACAGATAAATCGTTATTCACCTGAAAAACCATTGGGTAAAGTAATCGATGGGAAAGCTTTACCGATCCTTTTTTCTTCTGGAAAATCAATCTCATTAGCAATATTTTCAGCGTTATCAATCCAACCACCACCCATTGATTTGTACACTGCAATCAGAGCCACAAAAACATCACCTTGCTTTTTTATCAATTCCAGTTCCGCATCAAATAAACTCCGTTCTGAGTCTAAAACTTCAATATAACTCACATAACCATCATTGTAGCGAATATGAGCAAAATGCATATAATTGTTTAATGCGGCTACCTGTCGTTCTTGTGCTTGATATTCTTCCTGAAGCTTTTGCATCGAGATCAAAGCATCGTTCACTTCCTGCAACGCTGTTTGAATGGCTTTCTTATATTGCGCTAAAGCTCTTTGTTGTACCGCTTCAGATACCCTGAACTGTGCATCAATTGCACCACCAGAAAAAATTGGGCCCAATAAGTCGCCTCCCGCGGACCAGACATTTGCAGAATTATTGAGTAGTTTAGAAAGTGAATCACTGGAATAACCCAACAACCCCGTTAATGAAATGCTTGGGAAATAAGCTGCTTTAGCAACACCAATACGAGCATTAGCTGCAATTAAATTATTTTCAGCCTGTTGAATATCAGGTCTTTGCTCTAATATTTTAGCAGGAATTCCAGAAGGAATGTTAGGCAAACTTAAGTCAATCATTGGTTTTTTTCTGATAATTTTATTCGGATTTTGGCCAAGCAAAATAGACAACGCATTTTCTAATAAAGCCGATTGACGTTCAATCGCAGGAATACGAATTCTTGCAAACTCATATTCAGATTCAATCTGTGCCACTTCCAATTCAGAAATAACCCCTCCAGCAAATTTTACCTTAAATAAATCCACTGTTTCCTTACGTCGGTTCACAGTGTCTTCGGCCGTTTTAAGCTGTTTATCGAGATTCAGTAGTTGCGAGTAACTTGAGGCCACAGAGGAAACCAGAGTAAGAATGACCACTTGTCTGGCAGCTTCTTCAGCCAGCAAATCCGCTCTAGCGGCTTCAGTAGCCCGTGCAATTTTACCCCAAAAATCCAATTCCCAGCCAATGTTCAAACCAGCACTAAAACCGCTATAAACTCTTGAACCCGAGGATGGGCCATTAAATGTTTCTCGTGACAGTTGATTTCGACTTGCATCGCCACTATAGCCAATTTGAGGATAAAATCCAGCTCGAATGATATCAACCCGAGCAGCATATTCAGTCACACGAGTGGCTGCAATTCGGATATCCTGATTGTTTTTTAATGCGGTGACAATCAGCTCATTAAGTATGGGATCATTAAAGTTCTTCCACCATTGCAACTCAACAATAGCCGCTGAATTTGCGGGATTAATACGCCAATTTTCGGGTATGTCTAACTCAGGTTTTTGATATTCAGGACCAACAACAGTACAGCCTGAAAGGATAAAAGCAAGAACAGACACTGACCATAATTTAGTTTTAAAAATGTTCAGTATCATGACTTAATCTCTATTGCAGGAGTTGATTGTTTTTTTCTCTTTGAAAGCCGCTCTTTACCTTCAGTGATCAGATAATAAAAAAGAGGGACAAAAAATAGAGCCAAAGAAGTGGCAGCAATCATGCCACCAATAATACCTGTTCCAATGGAATGTCGAGCATTCGCTCCAGCACCGCTGGCCAAAACCAGGGGCATAGAACCTAAAATAAATGAAAAAGAAGTCATTAAAATAGGTCGTAAACGCAGTGCTGCCGCATTGAGTGCCGCATCAAAAGCACTTAAACCTTCTTTATATTTAAGCTCAGCAAATTCAACAATTAAAATAGCATTCTTGGCTGATAAACCAATTAACGTCACAAGGCCAATTTGAAAATAAACATCATTTTGCATGTCCCTACCCCATACAGCCACTAAAGCACCAAATATTCCAAAAGGAACAGCGGTGACCACCGCTAAAGGTAATGACCACTGCTCATATTGTGCAGCCAGAATAAGAAACACCATAACAATGGCAAAGGCAAAAATAATTGTTGAGGTACTACCTGCTTTCTTCTCTTCAAATGCTTGACCAGCCCAGGCATAACTAAAACCATCGGGAAGTGATTCCTCTGATACACTTTCCATGGTATTGATCGCATCACCTGAACTAAATCCTACCCCCGCATCACCTGTAATTTTTGCCGCAATAAAACCATTAAAACGGGAAACTAAATCAGGACCTGACACGTATTCAGTCGTGACCAATGAAGACAGAGGTACCATCTCACCCTCTTTTTGACGAACAAATATATTTTGAATATCTTCAGGTTTTGAGCGATATTGCGGTTCTGCTTGCAATATAACTTGCCAGATACGGCCATTTTTATTGTATTGACTCACATAGAGTGATCCAAACAAAGTTTGTAATGAGGCATAAATATCTTGTATTGGCACACCAAGCGTTTCCGCTTTAGCGCGATCAACATAGGTCATTAATTGTCGTGACTGTGCATTAATTGTCGTATTTAATCGAGACAGTTTTTCTTCCTTTTTACCTTTTTCGATAAATTTTTTCGTCATTTCAGCTAAATAGGGCACACCTCCCTGACCTCGGTTTTGCAGCCAGAATTCAAAGCCACCCTGAGCACCCAGACCAGGTATGGCGGGTGGATTGATCGGAATGACAATGCCTTCTTTAATTTTTCTTAGGCGAGGTGTCACATATTTCATTAATGCTTCAGCTGATAGTGACGGATCTTGTCTTAAGTCAAAGTCTTTTAACGAAACAAACACCGTCCCTACATTGGTTTTAAACTGACCATCAATCAGACTGTATCCAGAGAGTGCTGAAAAGTCTTTCACCGCAGGATGTTCGGAGAAAATTTGAGCCACTTGATTGGTTAACTCTTCTGAGCGATCCAGACTTGCACCATCAGGCATAATAATCACTGCAAACATAAAACCCTGATCTTCCTGAGGCACAAAACTGGTAGGGATAGTTTGGAATAAAAATACCATGCCGTATAGCATTGCTCCCAAAAGAGTCAAAGAGATTACAAGACGCCGCATGGTTGCTGAAACACCCAGCGTATATGTTTTAACTAAAGCTTTCATTCCCTTATTAAACCAACCAAAAGGCCCGCTAGTCGCTTCTTCTCTGGGTTTTAATAATAAAGCAGACATCGCAGGTGTCAGAGTTAATGCAATAAAACTGGAAATGGCCACTGAAATGGCAATTGTAATTGCAAATTGTTTATATAAAACACCCGTGGTACCACTCATAAAAGCAACTGGAACGAAAACAGCAATCAAAACCAATGAGGTGGCCACAACAGGCCCAGTGACTTCTTTCATTGCAGCCAGAGTCGCTTCACGTGGAGCCATTTTGAATTCGGCCATATTACGTTCAACATTTTCAACCACAACAATCGCATCATCACAGACAATACCAATGGCTAATACTAAACCAAATAGAGTCAGGAGATTGATTGAAAAACCCAGGGCTATCATGCCCACAAAAGTTCCTATGACTGAAACCAAAATGGCAATGGTGGGAATTAAGGTAGCATTAAAGCTTTGTAAAAATAAATAGGTCACTATGACCACAAGAATAATAGCAATAATGAGCGTTTCAACCACTTCATCAATTGAAGCCTGGACAAACTGAGTCGTATCCAGAGAGACGGTGTAATCAATGCCTTCTGGAAAGCCTTTTTTAAGTCTTTCCATGAGTGCTCTCACATTTTTAGAAACATCAACTGCATTGGAGTCAGGCTGTTGATAAACGGCAATAAAACTGGATGCTTTACCATTCAGGTTAGAGCGAAGCAGATAGGTTTTTAGGCCTTCTTCTGCCCGTCCCACATCTTTGAGACGGACAATCGCAGTGCCTTCTTGCTCTGATTTAAGTATAACCTCCTCAAACTGTTCTGCTGTGGTAAAACGACCTTCAGTTGTCACAGGAAATGTCATTGTCACTGGCTCATTTGTCGGTGCCTGACCAAGACTACCAATCCCAAATTGCTGATTTTGAGCACTAACTGCCGTTTGAATATCACTGGCGGTTAAGCCCAAACTGGCCATTCGATCGGGTTGTAGCCATAAGCGCATAGCTAAATCAGGAAAGCCCATCACACTCGCCTGATTAGCACCTTGAACTCGTTTAATTTCGTCTAGAACGTATAGATCGGCATAATTGCCAATAAATTTTTCATCATAACGCCCATCAGGTGAAAACAAACCAATGAGCATTAAGATACCTGATGAACGCTTCTGGACAGTCACACCCGCATTTTGTACCACATCAGGCAAAAGAGGTAATGCCTGATTAACACGATTATTAACCTGTACCTCCGCAGTATCAGGGTCAGTACCAATTTCAAAGTATATAGTCAGACTCATTTGCCCTGTTGCTGAGCTGCTTGAACTCATATACAACATATTATCGACACCATTGACTTTTGTTTCGATAGGACCTGCAACACTATTCGCAACAGTCTCTGCATCTGCACCAGGATAACTGGCACTTACTGTGACCTGGACAGGGGTAATTTCTGGATACTGTGTAATAGGTAGTGAAGCCAGTGAGACTAATCCTGCAATGACGATCATTATTGATAGTACGGTTGCAAAAACAGGACGATTTACAAAAACATGAGAAATCATAAAGTTAAGTTAGCCTCAGAAGGAATTACAATCAGTATCATTTTTGAGTCTCAGTTTTTTTCTTGACTTGTAAAACTTGCGCACCTGCTCTTACTTTTATACCACCCGTCGCCACTATTTTTTCACCATTTTTTAAGCCATGATTAATAAACCATTGCTCCCCTTCCCAGGCACCAGCTGTGACAGGCCTGAATTCTGCTTTATTTTGCGCATTAATCACCCAGACAAAGCTCCCTTTTGCTCCCTGTTGAACGGCTGTTTTAGGGACAAGAATGGCATTAGGGCGAATTGCACCTTGTATTTTAGCTCGAACAAACTGTCCAGGCCTTAAAATAGAATTGGGATTGGCAATCTCTGCCCTCATCAGAAAAGTGCCTGTTTTTTCATTCAGTGAAGCATCAGTGAAAGTAATTTTTCCTGAGTGTGGATAGATACTACCGTCACTGAAGATAATATCTACATCAAAATTATTATTTTCAGGCATCTTTAATAAACCTGACTGTTGTGAAGCACGAGATCTTAACAATTGATTTTCTGATACACTAAACTCAACCCACATTGGTTCAATTTGAGCCACGTAGGTTAATAAACTTTGAGAACCCATACCGATATAAGCACCTTCTTGTTGAACAGCGAAACTGGTCAAACCATGGACTGGCGAATAGATATTAGTATATCCCAGATCCAGCTCAGCCTGAATCACATTAGATTTTGCAACCTCTACCGATGCAGCAGAAGCACGATAATTCCCGAGAGCATCATCCAACTCCTTTTGGGCAACTGCTTTTTTCTTAACCAGAGGTCGAACTCGGTTCAGATTAATTTTGGCAGTTTCCATACGGGCTTGTTGCTGAGCCATTTCTGCTTTAGCCGCATTGAGTTTCGCCTCAAAAGGTTTTTTGTCCATTTTAAATAAAAGTGCACCTTTCTCGACAAACGAACCTTCCTTATACAGGCGTTTTTCAAGAAAGCCTTCCACCCTAGAACGTATTTCCACTTTTCGAGAACTCGCTGTCTTACCAACAAATTCAAATGAAACAGGAGTATCATGGGATGTGACGGTATATGCTACCACTTCAATTGGCTTCGATTTTTTTGTTATTTCAACTTTTTCATTACATGCGGATATTTGCAACGCAAAAAAAATAAAGACAAGTAATTCAAGGACTGATTTCATATTAACTGGCTTTTGCTTTTAGATAAATAAAGATAATAATAACATTTTGAGCAACAGTATGGACATTTAAATGCACATTGGAATCCAGAATAACCATTTTGTATAGTTCTTAATATAGAAAAATGACAGTTCAACCCCAATCAAGCCATTTCAAACCATTATTTACCATGGACTAAATGAGCACTCATTTTTATACTTAAGAGATTTCTTGTGTGGAATTTTAAAAAATAGACTGTATTATCTTTGAGGAATTAGAATATACATTTTGAAAGCATATTAGAGTCACTTTATGCTTTTCTACAAAGTGACTCTAATATGAGCAATTAAAAACATCATTCAGTTAATGAAAGCAAAATAGTAACTGCACAGCGTAATTTCAGTCTAAAATAAAAACTGGTAATTTTTTATCAAATATTTTTAAATTACTCAATGACAAACAATCTGTTACCATTTCAGCAGATTATAATGCAATTTAGTTAATCAATCTAATCACTCTAAAACCAGTTGATGAATTACCTTGAGCAACATTTTTCTGCATGTATTCAATGGTACAATCTTTAATAGAATCCTGATAAGAACCGCCTCTCACAATGGTTTGATTATTATCAATTACATATTCACTGGCATTTCCAATAATATTCATTATTCCCCAGGGATTGGACTGCCCCGTATTTGCAGCCAACAAATTTTGTCCTTTTAGAAGTTTACTGCCAAATTTAATACGACAATTGACATCATTATAGGAGACAGGCTTATTGGTTTTCGCAGCATGTAGCCACTGGTCTGAAGTTGGAATAGAATATTGTCTGTGTGTTGTTTTACTCAACCAGTTCACATAATTTTTAACATCAGTAATTGGTATACTCGTTATTGGTAATGAGCCCCTCCCCTTTTTCATTGAACAGCCTCCTGATAGTTGGCAATAGTTATTAAAGTCTTTAATAGTGATTTCATACTTTGAAATAGCAAAGACTTGTTCTCCTGGTTTTTTACCTGGTAAGACAACTAAAGTCGGTGCTTTAATATGTTTTCCTATTAAATCATTACAATTTGCCCTTCTTTGTTTTCCATAACCTGCAAACTTTGCTTTACAGGTGTCATTCAATTTTGGAAATATTTTTGAACTTATTTCCTGTTCTTTATTTTGCTTTTCCTCAACGAGGATTTTATTAACAGCTTTTAATTGAGATGCCTGTTGGGCCATAAGACGACTATTGCTTAAAAGTTTTTTTTGTTTTTCAGCTTTTTTTCGCAATGATCTCAAACCACTATGATATGATTCAAATTTTAAGCCATTATTGACTACTTTTAATGTTTTATCATACTTCTTAACTATAAAGAGTGTATTGGCTTGCTTATAAAAAGATTGTGCAATGGCTTGTTTGGCTTCACTTGAAATATAAGGATCGTTGCGGCCCAAAATTCTTTTCAAATCTTCATATGTTCTTAGTGCAGACTCCATTTCCTCAGCTTTTAACTGGATGGAAAGCGACATTTTCAGGCCTTCAATTTTAACCAGTTGCTGCTTTGCTTTATGCCTGACACGAACAATGTTTTCCAAAGCGATTAAAATAGCTTCTTCATCTTTTAAACCAAAAATAGCATTATTGTATTGTTTTGCTTTTTCCAGGAAACGTCTGGATTCAACAAAGCGTTTATCATCACGCATAGCAACCGATTTTTGCAAATACAATGTGGCTAAAGTTTGATTTTTTTCATTCAGCCATATGGAATGACGGCCCAATTTTAATGACAGTTGAGAATATAGAGTGGTCACTTGTTTATCCCAATCATCGGTCAATTCAGGATTTAAGATCAGTAATGACAATTGTTCTTTTAATTTTGAGATATTCAATGTTGACAGTGGTTCATTTATTTCTTGTGAATGAATCATTTCATTTGAATCATCTGTTTTAATTGATTTTAATTGATCAATTAAATTTTGTAATATAATTTCATTTGGAAAGATCACTCTTGCTTTGGCTAACAAACTTTTAGCCTCTTCTGTTTTCAACTCTGAAAAAAACCTTTCTACATTATCTTGATAGATCAATAATAATCGTTGGTCTTGAATTAAAGGATGAGCTATATCAATTTGTTTAATACTGCTCACGATTTCAAATATTTGTTCTTGCTCAACACTATCACTAGTCAATTCAGAAAACTGCAAGGTTTCAATCAGTTCATTAAAATGACTGTTAAGCTGATTTAATTGAACAAATTTTTGTTTTTCAAACAGTTCAAAAAGTCTAGCGACTTGTGCTGAATCAGAATAATAGCTTTGTGAAATCAGTAATAACTCATCAATTTTATGATATTGATTTTCTGTATTATCGGTGTATAAGCTATCAACTTTAACCTCAACCAAGCTTAACCACTTATTCTTAATACTTTTGAGTACATGAGCTTTCGTTGAACCATGGAGTAAACTAATATGTGTTCGGATGGATCTTAAATCCTCGTCTTTAAGTTCTGATTTTATTGAAAGAACCCTTTCAATAAAACGAGTTTGTTTACTAAACTCATACTGTTCCATTATTTGTGGAAAAAAAACAATTAATAAAAAAATCAATGAAGTCAGTATTGAGAAATAGGCAGGCTTTCTGCTCTTTTTTCTATAGTTATATGATTTTAAAAACTGTTCGATATTGGAATACCGATTTTCACCCTCAATTTCTAAAGCTTTCAATAATGCTTTTGATTTTTCTTTATGTTGTGATTGACCAAAAGCAGATATTTGCTTTACTTTTAATTTTTTTTCTTTAGCCTTATCTGCTGGTAACCTTTTATACGGATGATTCCCTGTCAGTAATTCATAAAACACACATGCAATTGAATAGATATCATCATGAGGTTCTGGTGACTTTCCTTCAAGCATTTCAAGACTGGCATAAGTGGGCGTTAGTGCACCAAGTTCTGTTGGATCAAATAAGGTTTTATTTGAATTATGATCTTCAGACTGACCATGTGATAAGTGACAGGCACGCGCAATACCAAAATCAAATATTTTGGCTATATTATCATCCGTAATAAAAACATTACTGGGTTTTAAATCTGAATGAATGATACCGTGTTGATGGGCATATAGGACAGCATTTGCGACTGCATTGATGATAGGTGTCGCTTCTGATTCAGGCACACCATGAGGATAATCTTCGGCAATGACTTGATCCAGTGGTCTTCCACGCAATAATTCCATCGTCATAAAAACAACATCACCATCGCGATCAAAATCATGAACATTCACAATGTTGGGGTGAGATAATTGTTGTGATTTTCGAGCTTCACGTTGTAAAGCAATTAAAGACTCTGGATGCTCTCTAAATTCATCATTTAATAGTTTAATAGCAATAAAAGGATTTTTATCATGGGCTTCTTGTTTTCTAAGATCAAGCGCTTTATAAACCTTTCCCATTCCGCCCACACCCAAAACCTCTTTGAGTACAAATCGTTTATTGATGACACTGTCTGTGCTGACCGTCATTAAATCTGAAATAGAATGATGATCTTTTGTTTGAATTGACTGATGAATTGATGGATTAAAATATCGCGTTGCACCATTATCTGGTTCAGATTCAGGATGCAATTGAATGTTTATTTTGTCATGTTTATCTAAACAGTCTTGTTTCTCAGAACAATTATCGACAGTTGGGTTCACAAAAACAGTACGATCATCAATACAAGCAGATGAAACGGCAGATTTAACTCGAATGACAGTTTGATTATTAGCTTCTTTAACTGAGACAGATTTTTTATTTTCATCAGCTTCATTGGCATAAGCCAAATAAGACTGTTTGTCGATGAGTTGAATCTTATCTTTAGTTGTCATAAATGTTATTTTTTATCAATAACAATCATTGATATATTATCAGCAGCATTACCAAGCAGAACCTCTCCTAGTAATTTATTAGCCACTTTATCAATCTTTTTCTCATTGAGACTGGAAATAATCACATCATCTGTAATTTCATTGTACAAACCGTCACTGCACAAAAGTAATCTATCTCCAAATTGGATCTCGAATTGATTGAGATCAATCTTTAAATCTTCAGAAACTCCAATTGCACGTGTGATTACATTGCTTTGTGGGTGAGATTTTGCTCCTTCATTGGTCAGCTCACCTCGGTCGATCATTTCTTGCACGATAGAATGATCTTTAGTGATTTGATACAATTTATTATTTCTATAGATATATAAACGACTGTCTCCTACCCATAAACAACTGCATAAATTATCAACAATGTAGGCAATCACCACTGTGCTTCCAGCAACAACAGGTTGATTATCACCCTCATTAAAATCAATCTGCTTTTCAAAAAAAACACCTGAATGAATTTTTTCATTAATAGATTTCAGCGTTTTTTTAATTTTATTAATTGAATTTTGTAGGCTTTCTTCAATGAGTTCTAGATTCAATAAGGCATCAGTAATGGACTTACTCGCTAAATCACCCGCTGAATGTCCACCCATACCATCTGCTATAACAAAGAGACTGTACTCAGGATGAGTCAAGATAGAGTCTTCATTAAATTTTCGTACATAGCCTGTATGTGTTCTCTGAGCACTGTAAAGCATCATTACACTCCAATCAATGCAGGAGTATCACCAACCGAAAACAATGATTTAATGTTATGCCAAACTTCACGATCCCAATTACCATCTAATAGAGATGAAAATCCATCACGTTCTGGTAAGCCTTCACAGACTAAAAATGAAGGTTTAATCTCTTCAGAACCCGAAGTCCACCAAAAACTATAGGATGAAAATGCCTGTTCTATAAAAAAATGACTGATGGCGGGAAATGAGCTTAACGGATTGGCATTAACAGAATCCATAGAAAAGTGCCCCTGAAACCGATTTTCTTTATGAATTTCATTCGGATTGTCATTATTATTAATGCGACTAACAATAGGATCGCCTAATTCTACTAGACTGGCCTCTAAGTTTTCTAATTGAAAATCATCATCTAAGGTAGAAAGTGCAATTTCTTCAGCCTGTTCAAGCCAATGATGACATTCATCAATCAAAGCAATAGGTTTAACAGTTTCAGTAATGTGTGATGCAATGGTTAAAGGAAAATAACGACCCACTCTATCAACACTTGGAATTATGATACCTACCCAGACATCTTCACCACAATTGCCATCTGATATAATAAATTTCCAAACTGGTGCGACCAAAAAAAAGTCTAACCATTCATCACCTAATTGTTCCTGGCTGGCTGCCATTGCTGTTTGTAGCCATTCATCCCATGGGTCAATAAAAGTACGCGGTAGATTCCGTGATAAAAAATCACCATGGGTAGGCAGTTTTCCATAAAAGCCATTCAGTTTACTCATTTTGATCAAACCTTTAATTTAAAGAGATGGGTGCTCTATAGCGTTTTAATAAATTATGGTTAAAGGGGTTTTTAACACTATTTGCAATCAACTCAAATTTCGCTTTCTTACCTTCTAATACATAATCAACAATAAAATGATCATTGAGTTTCGTGGATTTTAGATCATAATTATCCATTATTCTAAAAAAAGCCCAGGGGCCACTTTCTTTATAAGCGACTCGATCACCGTGTAGATCTTCAAATATGATCTTAGCTTCGTTGTAATCAGTACTACCTGGCCAGGTCATTTTACTGGATATCAATGGACCATGTTGATAAATGACATTTTGATCACCCTGTCTCAATTCAAACTTTGCAATATTGGAATCCAGATACATAGGGCGGAGTGAATAATTGATCTTAGGAAAATCATGATCCATTTTAAAAAAGACTTTCCTGATACTTTCAGCTCGTTCAAACTGACGCAAAGCTTTGGGATTGATCGATAAACTGAAACCTTCAACCTGTTTCAAGGTCCATGGTTTTCTTTTCGTATTCACAAAATCTTTGAGGTAAGTATTGAAAAATGTCGATTCAATACCATCAGGCTTAAAGTATTCAGTGAAATCAGCCAGTGAAGCTTCATCATTAGCCTTTGAATGTAAAGGATAACGATTTTTCATGCTGCGTTTATAAAAAGTCATAACACTGGATTGATAAACAGTATTCAGATATGAGTTTGACTGTGATAAGACTAAATTCCAGGAATCTTTAGAAATGTCTTTTAACCAACTTCTCAATGGCTCAGGAGAGCGTGTAGATAACAGTTTTAATTGACCAACAGGATCTTGAGCACCACCTTTCAAACGATTTTTTGCCAAACGATAGGCTGTTTCACCGTCATCCATGGTGTTGGCAAGATTATTTAAATATCCTTGAAGTTCTGCCAGGGCCATCATAACATCACTCAGATGTGAGGGACGACCGTTTTTCTGTTCGACCGTCTGATTCAAATCAAAAAACTGTTTTTCAACAATATCAGTGGGCTTATCAGGTAAGTTTATTAATTTTCTTGAAGACACCCTTTTCACCATCCGAACAATGGAACCAGTTCTACCTGTTATTCGACGTGTCACTTCATTGGTTAATTCTTTATTATTTTCCAGTGTTTTTTTATCAATGGCTAACTGACCTAAACGTGTGTTTTCAGCAACATTTTCTATCACACCTCGAAACGGTGAATAGGGTCCAGTGATTTGAGTCAAAGTATCAATTGCCTGGTTAACATTTGAAAAACGATTTATAGTCAATTCATTTAATGCATTGTTCCAGTACCGAGCATAATCTTCTAAATAAAGTGACTTTACTTTATCTTTAAATAATGAAATATCAGAAATTGTAAAATCACCATTCTTAGTACCTAAAACCCAATTTTCTTCTGCAATTTCTCTGACATATAATAGACTGTCTTTTAAAAAAATATTTTTATAGCCATCATAGGTGTATAAATACGGTACTGATTTTGTCGTACCAGAAAAAATCATATTCATTTCTGGACCAACTTGTGCTGAAAATGTAAATGCTTCATCATTCGCATTTTTTGCTTCCAGTTTAATACGATTATAAATTTGTTGATGTAAGGGTACTTTTCTTAAAATCATACGTGCTTTTTCAACTAACGCTTGATTGATTCGAATTTGTCCATAATCTGTAGCCAACAAGCTATCCAGATGCTTTTTAAGCTGAGATTGCAATTCAGCTTCCCCTGTCATATGAGTACTCCAGTCTAACTCCATCCATTGCTCAATAAATTCTTTTTCAAAGCGTTTAGGAAGTCCCATCATTAAATAGGCTTTTAATGCCTCAAATAAATAATCAGGTTGATTAATGCTTAAACGTATTTGTTCTTCAAGACGATGTTTTAAAGCAGGTAAGAAGAGTTGTTTAAGTTGTTCCATATAAGCCTGATACATAGATTCATGAAAACTTTTTCCTTGATACAAACCTAATTGCATGGTCGTTGGAATCGCTTCATCAGGCGGGAATATAGAATCGGCTGAATTTAAGCGTTGTAATTGAGCATTGACCTCATGAAAACTTATACGCTTTAAAGTTGATAAACCATCATTATATTGAGTAAGCTGTTCATCTACTTTTTTAATATTTCGTTCATTTAATGTAAAACTGGTCGACCATGCCAAAGCACTGGCAGTTGCAACAAAAATTGCCGTGACATAGGATACACGTTGAAACCATAACATTTTATTTTCAAATCGACGATTAACACCCACTAAATCAGCCTCAGTAAATATCACCTGCTGCAGTAGGTTTTTAATGAAATAGCTTTTTCCCCGAGTTTTAATCGCAGATAAGGACTGCCTGTCAATATCGAATGAATCAATAAGATTATTCATAATACGATCAATTGGTGTCCCCTCTTGAGTACCACTGGTCAGATAGACGCCACGAAGGTTTGGTCGCTCATAAAATCTTGAAGAGGAAAAGGTTTGTTCGATAAAACTACTCAGTGAAGCTTTAATGGCTTCCAATTGCACAGGAAATTCAACAATTTTTCCACGTCGTTTAGGGTCACGCTCATAATTAAGACGCCACAAGATTCTATCATTGGCATTTTTCAGTAATTGATCAAATTCTTCATTGAATAAATAGCCTGGTAAAAGCTCACTGGCAGTATGATTCATGGCGCTTTCAGGAAATGTCATTCCCCATACCTGTTCTCTTTCATCACGGCCCAGATCATCAAAGAATTCTGAAAATCCAGCCACCATATCGACTTTTGTGATCAATAAATACACTGGGAACTGTATGTTCAATTGATTTTGAAGCTCTAGTAACCGACTTCGTATCGAATGGATATGAGCAGTCTTTTCTTGTTCGGTTTGAGTTAAAATATCATGAATGCTAATGGCAACCATCACACCATTAATAGGACGTCTTTTACGATGTTTTTTTAATAAATTAAGGAAACCACCCCATGCTGCTGAGTCATTAGCAGCATGGCTATCCTGTGTCGTATATCGCCCGGCAGTATCAATAAGCACGGCTTCATCAGTAAACCACCAATCACAATTTCTTGTACCACCAACACCTTTAACAGCTTCATGACCATATTTTTCAGCCAGCGGAAATTTTAAGCCTGAATTAACCAAAGCCGTAGTTTTTCCTGAACCAGGAGGCCCTATAATGACATACCATGGCAAATCATATATATATTGTTTGCCTCGATTATTTTTGCTTGAGTGTTTTAAAACATGCATCGCATCATCAAAACGCTCACTTAAAAGTTTAACCTCTTCATCAGAGACATCATCATCTTTACTATAACTGTCTTCTTTTAAACCTGCTATAAGCTGCTCGTCATTTTTTTTTGCCTGTGCCTGTATTCTTAAGTTATTTACTCCCCATAGCAGTAGTAAAATCATAATCGTAACAAGACGAACTGTCTCAGAGGCAAATGGTATTTTTTCTGCAATCGCAACGAGTGGACCTACAAACCAGATAAGAATAGATAAGGCAATTATACCTAGTAAAGTAATAAACCATTTTTTTGTAAAAATTAATTTTAAGGCCTTCATGCATTACTCCTTAAAGTCAACCATTGAACCATAGATTCATTGATTCTTTGCAGGTTCTTTTTGTGAAACAAGAGGTTTAATGAGTTATTCAGTGACTTGTCCAAAGAGCTTTGTACTCTTTTTGCGGGTTTGACTAAGCGTTCTGTTCCCGAATTGGAGTCATCTAATAACTCATTGTCTTCTGTAAGAATTAGAGCTTGCTCAGAAGACACATTAGGTCCAAGCTTGATTATTTCATTAATCACGGGTGTCGAGGACTGGTCAAGCATATAGGAAAAACTAGAAAACATGGCTAATAGAATCACACCTGATAAAGCACCTACCACCCATAAAGGTACATAACGTATGAGCGCACCTCGTCTATCAGAAACACCATGCCAATGACTGGATAGTTCTTTATTAAAGTCATTTTTTAAACTGCGTAACTGGCGGTATAGATCTTCTCTTAAGTGCTCAACCTCTCCAAGACCATTATCAATCACACGGTACTTCCCCTGAAAACCAAGACTCATACAAATATACATTAACTCAAGAATATCCAAATTTTTAATAGGTTCTTTCAATAAGCGTTCCAGTAATAAATAAAACTTTTCTCCACCCCATGTTTCACCATGAAAAAGACTCAATAAACTTTGTTGACTCCAGTCACTTTCTTTCCCCCAGGGAGTACTTACAACAATTTCATCTAATGATGTACAGAGTACATATCGAGCCTGAAGAATTTTATCATTCGCAATTCCAGCACGACCTGAATCTATTTCAAAATGTTTGATTTCATCTTGAAGCTTATATTTGAGTGAAGGAATGTCATTATGCATGACAGAACTGGATAATTTGATCATCATCGATAATAGAGTTGATGCACAATAGACTAACTCATTATGAGCATTCGTTGATGTATAGTCCTCATTAGGATCTGAAGCATTTTTTGGCATAGGACGATAATCTGCCATAATATCGCATGATGATTGTGAATAGATACGCTTAGACTCTGCTGGTATCGGTCTTGGGGAAGCGACAGTTTGCCTGTTTCTAAAACTTACTTGTGTTTTATCATTTGCATGGGAAATAGCTTGACGTTTTCCACCTGGTCTTGGTCTTATAACCGTATTATCGTTTGGGAAACGAATAACTGTTTTATCATCCATAATAAATAGTATCCAAATTGATTCTTTTAAATTAGTTTATTAATTATGTTTTATTGCCCAGAATTCCATTTCCAGATCGGGGAAGTTGGCACTGACATGGATTGCAAAGCCACCTGAGTTTGCTAATTGTGTCCAGGTTTCAGACTGACTGTCTAATTGAAAATAAGTATAACCTGAATGAAATGGAATTTGACGTGGTGCAATCGGTAATACCTGTATCTTTACACCAGGTAATTGTAAATTTACTAAGTCACGAATATGTTCTACAGGTCCAATTTTCACTTGTGTTGGAAAGCTGTTTCGAATCACTTCATTTGCCACACTGGCTTTAACTGCAATAATAAAATGAGCCGTTTTCAGCAGGTTTTTATCATTAATAGCGGCAACACTGATTCCATAATTTCTATCTTGTAATGGTATTTGAATGGCATTTTGTTCTAAGACCATACTTAATGACTGTCTTATACCCGACATAATTTTTGCAAAACAGGCCGTTTGATTTTCATGTTCATAAACAACAGAAAACTCTGGACGCCTTGTGGACACAGTAAAAGTGGACAATTCACCATAAAGCGTACACATATTCTCAAATAAATATTCGGGATGTAAAATATCATTATTAAGTAGATGTCTGAATATTGCTTCATTTTTATTCACCAGTTGCAATAATAAAAAATCAGTAATATCTGAAGTCCCACCCTTACCAGATTCTGTAATACGACCCGCAACCGATTCAGAACGATGCGATAATAGACTAATCACTTCTTTATGGTAATTTTGAATATTCACAGAAGAAGTGCAATCCAGAGTGGTTGAAATAAAGTCATCATCCAAAATAATACTTTTATCTGAACGGGACTCGACAATTTTGCATAAACTCAGGGCGATAAATTCACCTTTTAACTCACTGCTAAGCTGAACATTAAATCTTAAGTGGCCCAAATCAACCCGAGCAACGGAGTCTATCCCCACATTGTTATCACGAACATCATGCTCGTCAACTAAAAAACGACTGCTATCAGATTCAAAAGAAGACTTCTTTTGTGCTTCTGGTCTCCCTTCAGAAACAACAGGTAAGACAAGATACACAATCTCATCCTTAATTTCTTCTGACACTTGCAATATCAAGGGTATATCGTCTATATTTTTTACAGAAAAGATAGTACCATCAGGCATAACACCCTCACAATGGTTTATGACAATTTTTCCTAAACCAAGATGTTGCTCATCAATAGAAAGACTCTTAACACCCCATGCATAGCTGTTATAAAATCGAACCATTTTTTTATTTTGATCAGATATATAACGATCATGTTGCTGAAAATGTTGTGGTCTTAAAAACATACCTTCTGACCAAACGACTTTACTATTAAACATGTTAAATTCTCCCTTAATTTTTTTTATTCAACAAAATGCTATTTGCATTTAAAGAGAGAGAAAGATAGTTGTGATCACCCTTTTCTAATGGTAAAACCATGCGCCACTTTGACTGTTCAATATCCTGAAAAGCAACCATGATTCCAATAAAATTTGCTTGTTTGGTAAATTGAAGTTGTGCTTCAAATTTCTCACTGGGTTCAAAATTCTTTTCTTCCATTCTAAGAAAATCAGAACCCAATATTTCTGGCGCATTTTGATAAAGTGCAACAAAATCTGAATTTTCAAAGTTAGAGGGTGAGACAAGAGAATATAAGCGAACGACCACAGGTGATGGGCGGCCTGTTTGATCAGGGTTTAAGTCTTGACTTGACGTGATATAAATATCGAGTTTTGTTTTTTCAGACAAAAGCTTTTTTGGATCGAGTACTTCACGTAATACTTCACTGGATGTACATGAAACAATTAATTGTATTGTAATTAATAATAGACTGAAAGAGGTTATTTTTTTTATTTTATTTGTATTTATTATGATAGCCACAACAATTCCTTTTCTTGTGTTTAAATTCTATAAATAATTTATAGATAAGTGAATTTTTAAAAGTATTTATTTTCTTGCTTGTCGAATATCTTCAATTTGACGTTCATAGGCTCTACAAAACTCATTACCAAACATCATTGTAAATGCATCATCTTCATTTTTTATATCATTGTATAATTCATTAAACCCATCCCAATAACGCGATTTCTTACTATTCAAAGTCAGAGTTTTGGATTTTGTTTTATTCGTCTTTTTAATAATTTTTTCTGGTGATAGTTTTTCTAACATGTAACTTAGGGCAGATTTCATACCGGCCATAACACCCACTTGATGTTCCTGTAACTCATCAAATGACTGAATGACAGCCTGTTCAGAATCCATGTAGCCTGACATGGGTTTAACCAACATATAATGTACGAGTTGTTCATAATTAATGCAAAATTTAAGTGGATTATTTTCTTTTGTTTGAATAGTAGTCATAGACATACGAAATTCATTTTTTAAATGTGCCCTAGACATCATGATTTTCATGATGCCTGACATTGAATTTTTTGTGATTAGACCAATATTTTTAAGTAATTCTGGCAGATGTTCAGGGCTCACATCATTAGAATTAATTCCAAGATTTTCTAATAAAATTTTGATAAGTTCCTGATTATTAATTAATGATGAAACTGCTGCTGAATCATGACATTCGTTATTTTGTTTCTTTAAAATTGATTGTTGTTCTTGTCGATTAAGGTTAGTGGAATTATGTTTTGGTGTAATAAATTCTGATTCGGACACAAAGTTATCTTTGTCAGGATCAGTAATATTAAAGTCACTTTTAAAATCTTCAAAGTCACCGACAATATTTTCTTTAGTCATGTTGTTGTTTTGTTGAACAATACTATTACTTTTCAATAATGTTTCTTTATGGGATGACTGACTATGAGCATAATTCTGTGATGAATTTGAATGGATAATTTTGGTATGCGTGTCCATATTATCCGTATCATTTTTTAACCAGTTTTCTGGAATTGCTTTAGGCAGATCAAAATAGGATTGAGTTGAAGGTATTGGATCTAATACTGAATTAATTGCATCAGGCTCTGCTAAAATATCTTTTTCCAGTAATCTGCCTGGAGCCAAACCATCATTTAACTGACTCAATGGGTCAATGAATTGGCTTGAATTTTGTGGTAATTCATGGGGAAACAATGGTATTGACGCTTCATTAACAGGACAAGTATTGAAGGCATCATGTGCACTCTGAGAAAAAACAGCCTTGGCTTGAGTAGAAATAATTGTTGCTTGAATTGAATACTGGCCAAGTAAAAAAATATCACCATTAGTAATGACATGATGAAATTGCCCCAAAGCTTGTTGTTCATGGTTAACAAAAAGGCCATTGGTACTATTATCAAGAATAAAAAATTGATTCTGTGCAAACTGAATTGATGCGTGCTGGCCTGAAATTAAACGTTCAGGATCATCAATTGACCAATCGTTATCTTGATTCCGGCCAATGGTGCCACCCGCTGCTTTAAAAACAAATTTTGACTGATCTTCAGTCATAGCATGTCTTTGATGACTGATTATTTCAAGTAATAAATCCATTATAAACTTCCGTGTTTCACTGTCTCAGTTTGAGAACGCACTGTTTTATTCGACATTAACCTTTAATCAACTAGCGTTTAATCGATGCCTCAATTTCTTGAGTATAGTTTTGAAAACAGCTTTAAATATATCATATCCATATGTAAATATTTGTGAACATTATACCATTAAGCCTTAATTATTTGTAGCTATTTATATTTAGGTATTACAATGTTCAGTCTTGATATTTTTTCAACTAATGTTCTTCTTGGTAATTTTAACATTTGTGCTGTGAGTGTCTGATTCCAATCATTCGCTCGTAAATTATTTTTTATCAGGCTTGCCTCATATTTTTGCACAGCACTTTTGAGTGAGTTAAGTGGAAACAAACAAATATTGTTATCACTGTCAATATGACTCATATTAAAGTTGTTGTTTTTATTAATATATTGACTTGAATTATCTACAACTTCAATGGGTAAGTGTTCTTCAAGTAGAATACTGTCATTGTCACAAAGTAAAACAGAACGTTCTATAATATTTTGCAGTTCACGAACATTACCTGGATAATCATAACGAGCCAAAATATCAATGACATTTGGAGAAATACTGCTAATTTTTCGACCATAATTTTGACAATAATAATCAATAAAGTATTTTATTAACAAAATCACATCATTTTCACGATCACTTAATTTAGGTAAGTGAATTGGAAATATATTCAATCGATAAAACAAATCTTGTCTAAACTCACCTTCAGCAATCTTTTTTTCTAAATTGCAATGTGTGGCCGCAATCAATCGAACGTCTACCTTATGACTAAATCTTGAACCTAATGGTCTAATTTCTTGTTCTTGGATCGCACGTAACACTTTAGTCTGAAGATTAATGGGCATATCACCAATTTCATCAAGAAAGAGTGTTCCACCATCTGCCTGATCAAATAAGCCAGGTTTATCATGAGTTGCGCCAGTAAAAGCTCCCTTCTTGTAACCAAACAATTCACTTTCCAATAAGTCTTCAGGTAATGCTGCACAATTCTGAGCAATAATGGATTCATTTTTTCTGGAACTTTTTTTATGAATGGCCTTGGCAAACACTTCCTTACCCGTCCCTGTTTCACCACGTAATAATACCGTCACGTTGGAATCGACTACTTTATCCAGTAATAAAAATATTTTTTTCATTACTGTACTTTGACCAATAATTTCATAATTTGATTTTGTTTCTATTGACTGTTTTAGGCGACTATTCTCAGTTTCAAGGGCCTGATTACTCTCATCTAATACTTGTATTAAATGATTATTACGTGAAACCAAATTGGTGTTATTAATCAATACTGCAGATAAAGAAGAAAAAGCATTCAGAAGATTATGATTAATTTTTTTTGAATAGTTATACAATTCAAGTAAACCAATGGTTGAACCGTCATGATCACATAAAGACATCACTAAAACTGTTTCAGTTTGACAGGAAAAAGCCATATCAAACTCTTTAAGATGAGACATTTTATAAGATGAAAAATTATCATCTCTCCTTAACTCCATCAAACTGCCTGTAATTGCAGAATAGATAAGATAATTATTGCTATTGATAACACCTTTTTCCTGTAAACACACTCTTGATATATTATAATGTCGTGATTGAATATGTACTCGAAAATCAATTTCTTTAATTTTAGAATGTTCATCCACAAGGCAGACATGTTGCAAATCAAAATATTTTTTGGTGACATCAGGAAGGTAAATTTTGCCTCCTTCTGCCTGTGTGATATTGATACTTTCTTTAATTATTGCTCCCAATAATTTATTAATATCATTTTCACTGGCTAACTCACGAGTCAAATTAATGAAATCTTCCAATGACTGCTTGTTTTGTTTCTTTGTATCCATACTTTTTCTCATAGAGAGTGAGTTCCGATTCACTCTCTTTTCCTGCCATAAATCAATTAAGGAGTATTATGCAAAGCTATAATTAAAGGCCCCTTCGTTATTGACATCAATTATTAAACTATCATAGTTTTTTTCTTGACTGAGATTTTGAATCAAATAGGATGAAATTTTAGGAATAATATTATTCGTAATGATGTAATCAATATTTCTTGCCCCCGTTTCAACTTCTTGACAACGTTGTGATATTTTTTCTAACACACGACTATCATATTTTAATTTAATTTTATGTTCATTATTAAGACGCTGAGCAATACGTTCTAATTTCAATTCAGTGAGCTCTGTCATAACATGACCATGAACAGGGAAATAAGGTATTATTGTCATACGAGCCAATAGCGCGGGTTTGAAATATTGACTTAGCACAGGTCTGATTGCATCTAATAGGTCCTTATGAACAGGACGTTGTATCGTACCATCAGAAGCAGTGCATAAATTAGCAATCACATCGGATGCCAAATTACTGGTCAATAGAATGCTCGTATTTTTAAAATCAATTTCTCTTCCTTCACCATCACTTAATATGCCTTTATCAAATACCTGGTAAAACAAATTCATGACTTCAGGATCGGCTTTTTCAACTTCATCCAAGAGAACAACCGAATAAGGCCTTTGACGAATGGCTTCAGTGAGTAGGCCACCCTCTCCATAACCAACATAACCAGGTGGGGAGCCAATGAGTCTAGAAACTGTGTGTTTTTCCTGAAACTCTGACATATTAATGGTCGTCATAAAACGTTCCCCACCATATAATAAATCTGCTAATGCAATGGCCGTTTCAGTTTTACCGACACCACTCGGCCCAACCAGTAAAAAGACGCCATTGGGTGCATCAGGATTCGACAAACCCATTTTTGCTGCTTTTACGGCATTATCTAAAATTTCAACGGCATGATCCTGCCCCTTTATTCGATCTTTCATTTTTAGTTGAAAGTTCATTAAATCATCACTTTCATCGGCCAACATTTTTCCTAAAGGAATACCCGTCCAATCAGAAATAACGCCACCAATAAGTTTCGAATCAACTTCATATGAGACTAAGGCCAATTGACCATTATCATCTATCAACACATTCAATTCATGAGTTAACGCAGATAATTGCAATATTAACTCATCAGTTTGAAGAGTATCATCCTTTTCAACCGCCGGTTTAACACCATCTGATGACATTTCACTTAATGTTGCATCTTTTGCTTCTAAAGATGACATTACGAGATTTTTGGCTAATTTTTTACGAAGTTGTAGTATCTGATTGGCAATATTTGATTCTTTTATCCATTGGACATTAATTTCTTCAAAAAGAGCTTCTAGATCAAATAATTGTTTTTTTAACGTCTTAATATTCTCCTCATCCTGCATCAAACCCATATCAATATCACGTTGAACAGCAGTCAATTCACGTTTTAAGGAAACAATTCTTGATTGATGTTTATCAAGAATTGCTGGCTGAGATGAAATGCTGATCTTAACGCGAGCACAAGCTGTATCCAAAACATCAATGGCTTTATCGGGTAGTAAACGACCTGAAATATATCGTTTCGATAAACGTGCAGCTGCTTCTATCGCTTCATCACGAATGTAAACACCATGTGTTAATTCATATTTATCTTTAAGACCCCGTAATATTATCATGGCCTGTTCTGCAGATGGCTCCTCTAGTTTAACCAGCTGAAAACGTCTTGCTAGGGCAGGATCTTTTTCAAAATATTTTTTATATTCACTCCAGGTCGTTGCGGCAATAGTTCTCAGTTCTCCACGAGCTAAAGCTGGCTTTAATAAATTAGCAGCATCACTGCCACCAAGCTGTCCACCTGCACCAACTAAGGTGTGAGCCTCATCAATAAAGAGAATAATGGCTTCCTCTGATGATTTCACTTCTTCGATAACCGCTTTTAAACGCTTTTCAAATTCACCTTTAACACTAGCCCCTGCTTGCAAAAGTCCCATATCCAAACCAAGTAAGCGGACTTCTTTTAATAAATCCGGGACTTCACCATTGACAATTTTAAGTGCTAAACCTTCAACAACAGCCGTTTTACCAACTCCAGGCTCACCAACAGCAATAGGATTATTTTTACGACGTCTGCCAAGTACATCAATTATTTGGCGAATTTCAATATCACGACAAAAAACAGGATCAATTTCTCCATTCTTTGCCTGAAGTGTAAAGTCCACCGTATATTTTTTTAGTGCATTTTCTGTTGTATTGATTTGTCTGCTGGTATTGTTTGTTAAATCTGAATCAGTTGATTCTTTAGTCATCATACCCTGCAGTAAATTAAATAATTTTTCCAGGGAAATTGATTCCATTAAATCAAAATAAGCCATTCTACCAAATCGATTAGGATTTGATAATAATGCCAGAATCATTGCCCCTGTAGATATACAATCAATTTTAAATTTGAGAGAACACAATAACCAGGACTCCTGCAACCAATCGATAAATAAAGGTGAAAAAACAGGATGGGAAGTATTTCCAGAACGTAAATCCTGACTCAGTTGTATGGCACGATTGACTTTGATAACTGAAATTTCAAATTGATTGAGAATTTTAGATAAGTCATTGTCTGGTGTATCCAATAATTCTAACAAGAAATCTTCAATCGTAATTTCGTAACCACCTCTAATAACACATTTACTACTAGAACCTTCTATAACTTGATGAGCATCCATGCCTAAATGTGCTATCAATGAATCTAAATCAATATCCATTATTATAATCCTTTATCATTTTTTCAATTGTAAAACCTTATGCTCTTCCTGGAACAATGACAGATTTATTTTCTTGTATTTGTGCACCAAACCATGTTGTCCAACCCAATTTTTCCTGATTGTGGTGACTGAGTGATAATTCAGGGACCGCATACTTAACTAGTTGAAGTTCAATGTCATAGTCAAGCTGATCTCGAAGTACATAATCAACAATTTTTCTAAGTGATTGATAGTTTTCACCCTCAGGTAAAAATTGAATAAATCGCTCATAGCTTAAGTTAGTAATTTTTATACGAAACTTGCCACTACGGTCTTCGACTAAATTACCTAAAACCAGATCATCACTCAAAGTTGAACACTGTTCGCCCAAACGGTTTTGTTGATCATCTTCAATCTCAACAAATCGCTGCATATTTGAAACGATATGAAAATTTTTGTAGTTAAAATAAAATCTTAATATTGATTCAATCACACTGGCTGAATGGCAACGCATACCCAACATACCAAGAAATGGTAATAATCTATGCCAATTAACATCAGAATCATTTCGTTGTTCTGGTCTGACTAAGCCGCATAAAGCAAACATCCTGTTGGTAAATACATCTGAGCTACCTTCTTTTTCACTGCTCATTTTATACTGCTGATAATACCTGTATTTTTCCCAGCATTTATAAACCAGGGATATCATTCTATGGTTAAACAAATCCATAAAATCCTGTGTTGAATCAAAGCCATTTTTAGCCTGTAAAATGCTTTCACTATAAAAAGCAGGTAAGGGTGATGTGGATCCATAAAGCCCTAAAAAATTGACTGACATTTGTGCAATCATTTTTTCATTGCTTTCATTAATCGAAACTGAATCCACATCTGATTTATTAAAGATTAATTGTGGATTGACACTAAACTGAATCAATGTTTCCTTTAAAGATTCTTTACCCTCATCATCCTTTACGAGTTTATTAAAATCATTTAGCAATTGTACTGCCTGGAAAAAGGAGTACTGCTTACTGTGTTTAACAAGATCATAAACTATATGATCGGCTGTTGACCGATTCTGGCTGGCCACTTATAAACTTCTCCCTGCTCAATACCATGTACTATCAGTTCATGAAATGAATTTAACGATACATAAAGTGAAAAAAACTCATTTAATATGGTGAAAAATAAAAACATTTCACCTTCATTAGTATATTTAGATTCTAATACTCGCATTGTTGACCGTATTCCACGTACAGGACGTCCTTGGTACAATCGGTCCACTCTATCCACTTTAATGGTTTCAATGCCATCTAAACGATGTTGACTCGCTCTTGCCTGTTGTCTATCATAGTAACGGCGATAATCATATGTGGATAAAATAGTACTTAAAGCCTCTTTATTCATCAACGATTGATAATTGAGTGACATATTTGAAATCAATTGCCAATGAAAGCCCTTATCCATGGGTGGAATAAATTCAGGGGTCACCTGAGAAATATTGGTCACATCAACATACTCAGGTATACCATCACCTGGAATATTAATATCACCAATGCCTAATTTAATGGGTAAATTACGATTGGTACAAATTAAACTGGCTTCGATGGTTTCATCTTGTGGTGACTCACCCTGTTCTCTTTGGTTGACAAAACTGATGTAACTGTCTAAAGCCTGTCCATCCTGAGACTCTTTAATACTCATTTTATAATACAATTGTGACCTGGTATCATTAAGACCGTGCTCAAAGGATTCAAAAGCTGGGTACTTTTTACGTTTATGATCACTATGCCCCCATGCTTCAACTTCATTGACCTCATAAATTTCATAATGTTTTGGGTTAATTGCCGAAGGTAATAAACGATAGTCCACATTTTTGTGATCCAATTGTATTGGTGATGATTTATGCTCAAACAAGTTCACCACTGGAGTGCAATACAGTTTGAATGAATCCCTATTAATCGAAACACTTGTGTCAAATTTTCTTGAAAAAGCACATTCGATTTCAAGATGTGAAATATCCTCTATCTCTAATACATCGATTTGCTTTGCCAGACCATTGAGTCCCGTAAAATCAATAAAAAGATATTTTTCTGACAAGGCAAAGTATTCTTGCAAGATACGATAGCCATTAAACAAATTATCTGAATAAGGGAGTAAATGCTCATTTTCAGAAAAACCAGTTGGCAATACAGTGCTCACAGGCAATAAACCTATATCGATTTTATTTCCTTGTGAATCTACAGCACTGACTCGGACGTCTTGTAAATAACGACAAAAAAATAAATAGAGTGTATGAGACGTATGTAAATCACCAAAAAGATGAAACCGAAGTATATTCAAAGACATTTCATCAATATTGGCTTTATCATCTAACAATGACAATTGAATGCTGATATTCGAACCTGTCGGGTGAATTGAGTGATGCGCCTCAGAAACAACAATGGGATACAAGTCCACATCAAAGCAGGTTTGAAACTGACATTGAGTGCCATCAACAGGCGTTGATATTACCTGACTTTTCCGTTTTATCTTCTTTTTTTCTGATATACCTTCTAGCGGTGACATTTGTACCATACTTAAAGATGGAATAGGTTTTAAGAAATTTGGCCAAAGAAGATTCATCACAGAGTGCGTGAGCTCTGGCAATTCATCTTCCAGTTTTTGCCTTAAACGCCCCGTTAGGAAGGCAAAACCTTCTAATAATCGTTCAACATCTGGATCCTGAGCCTCTGTCGCTAAAAAAGGAGCCAGACGAGGATTTGTATCAGCAAATTCTGACCCCAGAATTCTTAAGGCCGTTAGTTCATCCTGAAAGTATTTATTGACAGACATATTGTCTAACCTCTCACTATGGTCTGTCCTGAGCTGGTCAGAACGGTTTCAAAAGAGAGGTTTTGAACATCATCATCGACAAAGACCTTAGTTACAATATTAAATTTGAGTTCAAGGGGTTTGTCAATATCAGGCTCATGAGTAATTTGAACCGATTGAATTCTTGGTTCAAAACTGTGTAGATAGTCTCGAATTGATAATTTGAGTTTATTAATAGCATCTGGAAATTGAGACACAAATTCAGAAAAGTCTGGAACACCATAACTTTCTAAAGAGATAAGACTGCCCTTTCTGACATTGAGCATTTTTTGAAGACTATTCAAAATAGAATAGTGTAAACTAGTGTAATCAAAACGAAGCGAATAGCCGTGGCTATCACTGTTGATACGATCAAATAGTGATTTTTCTGAAATCATGTTCTGCAATCATCTGCGTTGTTATTGTTATTCCCTTGTGCTATATCATATTATAATAATATATGAATGTCACATGGGTTTACCCTTGAATTGCGCAATTTTTTGCTCACTTCGTCACATTTTGTCAAACTAAAATGACTGAGTTTATACTTGTTGACGGTGTTGCTGCGCATCTTTACTGACCTCCAGTTTGCCCACTAAAGACAGTGTAAAGTCAGCCCCCATATATTTAAAATGAGGCCGAACTTGTACCGAAGCACGATACCAACCAGGCTCTCCATCTACAGGTAAAACCTGTATACTGGCTTGTCGCAGTGGGCGTCGATTTCTTATTTCGATGGAGGGATTTTCCTGATCGGATACATATTGTTTTATCCACTGATTTAAGCCTCGCTCAACATCGACTTTCTCTTTCCATGAGCCAATATTTTCTCTTTGAATCACTTTGAGATAGTGTGCTATTCTATTTATAATAAAAAGATAAGGCAGCTGAGTTCCCAACTTATAATTAGTATGAGTCTCTTTTTCATCAAGTGAGTGACCAACGTGTTTACTAGTTTGTACTGAATTCGCTGAGTAAAAAGAGGCATTATCTTTTCCACGCCTGAGAGTTAAAGCAATAAAACCTTCCTCAGTTAATTCATACTCACGTCTATCAGTTATCATAACTTCTGTGGGAAGTTTAGATTCAATAGTTCCCATAGCCTGATAAAAATCATGTGTCATCTCTTCGACTAAACCGCCTGCAGAAGGACCGATAATATGGGGACACCAACGAAACTTAGCAAAACTTTCTGTTAATCGAGACGCAAATAAAAATGCTGGATTTCCCCAAAGGGAATGTTCATGTGATGTACTAATGTTTTCGATATAATCCATACCATAATTTATGAGCTTTTCATCGATTGACTGATAGGATCGACGTAGCAAAAAACGAGGCAAAACCAGACCGATATAACGTGAATCTTCTGTTGTCCTGAAACGGTTCCATTTTTGAAATTTAGGACTTGTAAAAATATCCTGCATATCAACAATTGAAGGCAGCTCCCTCATGTCATCAATATCAAAAAAATCACAATCTGCAGCGGCAATAAATGGCGTATGGGACATGGCACCAATACTCGCTATTTTTTGCAGTAATTTGATATCGGGTCCCTTCGGTGTTATCTGGTAGTTTCCAATCATTACACCATAAGGTTCACCACCGTATTGACCATACTCCTGACTGTAAACCAATTTATAAAGACCTGATTTAACAATTTCAGGTGCATCTTCCAGGTCTTCCAATAAATCAGACTGAGATAGATTGACCAGCTCAACTTTGATATTTTCATTGAACTGAGTTTGTTTAATGAACAGATTCAGGCTACGCCAAGCGGATTCCAGAGCCTGAAATATAGAATGATGTAAAATTTCATCGATTTGATTTTTTATTTTACGATCAATTTCAGCAATGATAATACTGACTAAAAAAGCATCAACTAATGGTTGGCTAAAACTTTCAGGTTGAGTGTCTTTTAACGCGCTTTTAAGGATAAGTCTAAGGGCACTTTGAAGGGAATCTTGATCAATTTCCCTTATAGTATTCCCGAAAAAAGAAGGATGATGGGCCTCGTGTACAACGTAAGTTTGTATGAGTCCGTATAAAATAGATGAATCCAGCATTCCAGAAACAGGAGATGCGTTCTGCTCGTCCAGTTGAGCCATAATAATAATTCCTTTTATATTATCAGGCTATTCTACACTTTTTGCATGATTATTTACAGTACCAGGAAAAATGAACAATTAAACAAACAACATATTAAATTAAGTGATTAATTTTAAAGTTTATTTATTAATATCTGAGGACAATACTATAGAACAATGCTTCACTTCAGAACAGTTATACAAAAAATTTCATAATAGCCTAATATGGCTCAGTCATTAAATTGGCGGTGGAGCAATGACTTCTCTTTGGCCATTAGACTGAACGGCACTAACAACTCCAGCTGCTTCCATATCCTCTACCATACGTGCAGCACGGTTATAACCGACTTTAAGACGTCGCTGTAGACCTGAAATAGAGGCTCTACGAGTTTCAGTGACAATTGAAACCGCTTGATCATAAAGAGGATCTGTTTCACTTTGAGGATCGGCATCTCCAGGGATTAAACCGCCTGTTGAAACACCTTCTCCAGATAAAATTTCTTCAATGTATTCAGCTTTACCACGTGATTTCAAGTCATTAACCACTGCATGGACTTCGTTATCTGAAACAAATGCACCA
This sequence comes from Gammaproteobacteria bacterium, assembly GCA_016744395.1. GTDB lineage: Bacteria > Pseudomonadota > Gammaproteobacteria > GRL18 > GRL18 > GRL18. The sequence goes on from JADGEK010000004.1 coordinate 39,186, forward strand.
TGAACCCGTATTGGATATCCCATGCCAGGTGGGAGATAGAGCATATCACCATGCCCCAGGAGATTTTCAGCTCCCATTTGATCAAGAATAGTACGTGAATCAATTTTTGAAGAGACTTGAAAAGCGATTCTTGTCGGTACGTTGGCCTTAATTAATCCCGTAATAACATCGACAGAAGGCCTTTGTGTTGCAATAATAAGATGCAAACCTGCCGCACGTGCCTTCTGGGCCAGACGAGCAATCAACTCTTCAACTTTCTTGCCGACAATCATCATCATATCGGCAAATTCATCAATGACAATAACAATGTAGGGTAAGGCTTCAAGTTCTGACGCTTCTTCATCTGGTGTAAGAGGGTTGGGAGTAAATAAAGGATCTTTTATGGGATCACCTGCATCAATTGCCGCTTCAATTTTTTTATTAAATCCAGCTAAATTCCTGACCCCCATGGCAGCCATCAGTTTATAACGTTTTTCCATTTCAGCAACACACCAGCGTAGGGCATTAGCTGCTTCTTTCATATCGGTTACAACAGGGGCAAGAAGGTGAGGTATGTCTTCATAGATGGACAATTCAAGCATTTTTGGATCAACCATAATCAAACGCAACTGATCAGGAGCCAACTGAAAAATCATACTTAAAATCATTGAGTTCACACCAACAGATTTTCCCGAACCTGTTGTACCAGCAACCAGAAGATGTGGCATTTTTGCTAAATCGGCCACAATGGGCTTACCACTAATATCATGTCCCAGCCCTAAAGGTATACTGGCTTTACTGTCTGAAAACTCTTTAGCGCCTAGCACTTCACTAAAATAAACAATTTCACGGTGTTCATTGGGTATTTCAATACCAACAGTGGATTTGCCAGCAATAACTTCAACCACTCGGATACTGACTACTCTTAATGAACGAGCCAAATCTTTTGATAAATTAGTAATTTGACTGACTTTGATACCAGGAGCCAACAAGAGTTCAAAGCGCGTAATAACAGGCCCTTGACTGACTGAGTCAACTTCAACGCTTAAGTTATAGTCGGCCAGTTTTTCTTCAATCAAACGTGACGTTGCTTCAAGTTCTTCTGGTGAAGTAACATGAGAAGAAGGTTGAGCATCATCTAATAATGACAGTGATGGTAATCCATCAATCGCATCATGAGCAAATAACTTGGTTTGTTTATCCTTATTAACTCGCTCACTCTTTTTATTACCTTGAAACCTCGGCTCAATTTTTAATGCACTGGACGCTTTGGCATTTTTAGCGTCCAATTTTCTTTGCTGAGCAGCCTGTTTGAATGCCTCTTTATCTGCTTTTTTCTTTTCTTTAAGTCGATTTGTTTCTTCAGTTCTGGAAGACGCTAGCTCTGCATTAGAAGCTCTAAGCAATGCTTTTTCTGCATTTTTACGAGCAGAATCATCTCTCCATTGATACCACCGATTGATGAGCCATTTATTCCCATTAAGAACAGCCCCACCAATAGAGTCCATAAGCCATAACCAGGATAAGCCTGTAAAAAAAGTAATTCCTATAAGAAAAAAAGTTAATAATAATAATGTGGCACCAACAAAACTGAATAATTGTTGGAGTTGAATAGAGGTAACTTCACCTAAAATTCCTCCAGCATTAAGAGGAAATATAACCGATGGGTGAGTAAAGTGCATACTGGAAAGGCCTGCTCCAGCAATAACCGTGATTATAAAACCAATTGTCCGTAGAGTAATGTGCCCGCTATGAAACACTTCTTCTTCATTTCGCCCACGATAAACAAGCCAGCCACTATAAAGGAGCATAGTTGGGAAGAGGAAGCCCAAATAGCCAAACAAATAAAGAAATAAGTCTGAAAACCAGGCACCAAATTTACCGCCACTATTATGCAACTTTGAAAGATCTATGGTCTCTGCAATACTATGTGACCAACCAGGGTCAGAGGGAGAGTAGGTAAATAAAGAGATAAACAAATACAAGCTAATGGCTATAAACAGAAAAAATACACTCTCTTTTATACCGCGTATAACTTGTGCTGAAAGTGGCTTTTTAATGTGTTCTTTATTAGCTGGTGCTTTTTTAGACGAAAGCGATTTACTCGAAGCGGCTTTTTTTGAACTTGCTTTTTTCTTTGTACTGGTCTGGGCTTTCTTTTTTACGGTTTGCGGCAAAATTTAACTTCTTATTTAATGAAATAAACAATGAGATTCAAACAACTCCTTATTTTAATGCAGGATGAATAATTACTCCAGCATCAATGTTGACTCCAGCTTGTAACGGCTGAGACAATTTATCTGGAGAATCAGCCAGTTCGATTAAAAAAGGAATTAAACTCGCTGATAAAGATTGTGACGCAGTTCTAGGTACACTTCCTGGCATATTAGTTACGCCAAAATGTGTCACACCGTATCGCTGAAAAGTAGGGTCTTCATAACTGGTTGGTCTTGTCGTTTCAATGCACCCCCCTTGATCCACAGAAATATCAATAATGACACTTCCAGCCTGCATTTGTTGGACATCATTTTCACTGACTAGATGCGGTGCCCTTTCACCCACAACGAGCACGGCACCAATTAATAAATCAGCTTCTCTGACCTGTTTTTGAATACTGGCTTGATGTGGGTAGAGTGCAGTGACATTATGACCGATATTACGTAATGCTTCCATTTTTTCACGACTGCGATCAAAAACAACAACCTCTGCCCCCAAACCCGCAGCAACATGAGCAGCATTGCCACCTGCCATCCCTCCACCAAGAATAACTACTTTTCCTCTTGGAGCAGCAGGCACACCGCCTAAAAGAACGCCCTTTCCACCCATCGACGTGTGCAGTAAGTGTGTGCCAATTTGTACCGAAAGACGGCCTGCAATATCACTCATTGGTGCAAGAAGAGGTAATTTACCATCACCCATTTCGACTGTTTCAAAAGCAATGGCTTTAAGACCAATGTCACACAATCGTTGAATTAAATCCGGCAGCGCCGCTAAATGAAGATAGGAAAATAAAATATGCTCTTTCTTTAACAAAGAAAGTTCTGGTCCAATAGGCTCTTTAACTTTAACAATAATCTGAGCGACATCATAAAGTGCGGGAGCATCAGGGACAATATGTATGCCTAACTCACTATAGTCATCATCACTATAACCACTGATGATACCAGCCTGGCTTTGAATATAAACTTGATGTCCATGTAATACCAATTGAGCGGCAGCCTCTGGTATAAGAGCAACCCTTCCCTCTTTTAGTTTAATCTCTTTTGGTATGCCTACTCTCATTTTTACCACCCGTTTATTTCAACAATAGCACCATATATAAACCCATCGTGCCGTTAATTACAATTTTATTACATATGACATCAAATAGTACTTGGAATTTATTTTAACAAACCCCATAATTCTAACTATAAATTATTATCTCTATCTTTCCACCTTACTCACCATCTTTTTAGGAGTTTTTTTTCATGAGTGATGCAAAACACTGCAAACTTTTAATCCTCGGTTCTGGTCCTGCTGGTTATACAGCTGCTGTTTATGCCGCACGTGCCAACCTAGATCCTGTCATTATTACTGGTATGGAACAAGGTGGTCAGCTAATGACGACAACAGAAGTTGATAACTGGCCAGGTGATGTAGAAGGCCTTCAAGGCCCAGCACTAATGGAAAGAATGCAAAAACACGCTGAACGTTTTAATACTGAAATCGTCTTTGATTATATCAGTGAAGTTGATTTATCCAGCAAACCTTTCAAACTCAAAGGTGATTCTAAAAGCTATACTTGTGATGCCATGGTCATTGCCACAGGAGCTTCTGCTCGCTACCTTGGTTTAGATTCCGAGGAAGCATTTAAGGGACGTGGCGTTTCTGGATGTGCAACTTGTGACGGCTTCTTTTATAAGAATCAGAAAGTAATTGTAGTGGGCGGAGGTAACACCGCTGTTGAGGAAGCCATCTATCTTTCAAATATTGCGGCTGAAGTCACCATTGTTCACAGACGTGACAAATTCAGTTCTGAAAAAATTCTATCTGATAAACTCATTGAAAAATCAAAAACAGGCAACATCAACATTGAGTGGAATGCCAGTATTGATGAAGTTTTAGGTGATGATGCAGGTGTGACAGGTGTTCGCCTAAAAAATACCCAAGATGGTTCAACCAAAGAACTTGAAGCTATGGGTGTCTTTATTGCCATTGGTCACAAGCCAAACACTGATATTTTTGCAGGTCAATTAGATATGGAACATGGCTATATTAAAACTCAAAAAGGTTCTGAAGCCAATGCAACAATGACCAGTATTGAAGGTATTTATGCTGCGGGTGACGTTGCCGATCATGTCTACCGTCAAGCCATTACTTCAGCTGGAACAGGCTGTATGGCTGCTCTGGATGCAGAACGCTTCCTTGATGACAATAACGACTGATTATTCTTCTTCAGTTGTATTTTTGCTAGAAAGTTACCCATTTTATTTTTCAGCTCTAAACAATAATGTGGGTATTTTTCATCCCCCCTATGTTTACCCTAGGTAATAAAAGTACATTCCCTAAAAATAACAATTGACAGTTACGGCATAATTGCTTATTTTGATACATATTTACCCTCTTCTTTCTTTTAAAAGATATTATTTTAACTTGGTATAGGTTATTATTTCGCACCAGAGCAAGACTGGATCTTTTAATGGAATAATAATAGATGAAACAGGATATGTTGACAAAAAATACTCTTTCAGGACAAAAGCATCAATATCTTAAACAGAATACGCTCAACCTTATTACATTAAGAAAAAGCAATCTCGCTAAGATGATTAGGACTTCATGCTTTTTAACCACTCTTTCTTTTAGTGTGACCACTCAAGCTGAAAATTTACTTGATGTATATGCAATGTCATATCAAAGTGATCCAATCCTTAAACAGGTTATCTCACAAAGAGAATCTATAGGTGAAGGTTCAGTACAGGCTTTTGCAAGATTTTTACCTAAAATTGACTTAACAGCCAGTACCACAGGAACCAATCAGGATAAACCCACTGCTCAGGAGTCGGACGTTTCATACAATAGCCATGGTTACAGTCTCGACTTAAATCAAAGCATTTTTGATAATCAGAATATTGTCAATTACCGTATTGCCAATATTAATATTAACAAAGCAGAAGCCAATTTAAGTGCTGCCCAGCAAGACTTAATTATTCGCGTTTCAGATGCCTATTTTTTAACATTATCCTCCATTGATTCTGTTGACTTTTCAAAGGCCGAGAAAAAAGCCATTGGTCGTCAACTCGATCAAGCAAAGCGTCGCTATGAAGTAGGTATTATTGCCATTACAGATGTCCATGAAGCTCAGGCAGGTTTTGATAATGCTAATGCTCAAGTCATTGCTGCTGAAAACTCACTTCTTGTTGCTAAAGAGGGTTTGAGAGAACTTGCAGGGCAATACATTGACCAAGTTTCTCCTTTAGCTGAAAAAATTCCTTTAGATCCACCAACACCCGCAAAAATCCAACATTGGGTTGATCAAGCACTCGAAGGTAATTTCTCCTTAATCGCTGCCAAAGAAACGACCTACGCACAAAAAGAAAATATTAACCTTCAGCGTTCTGGGCATTATCCTACTTTGGGATTAAAAGCATCGTATGGGTACAATAAAGCAAATGGTCCTAACTCAGGTGTTGCACCTCAATACCATGAGAGCTCTATTGGTTTAAACCTGTCGATACCAATTTTTGAAGGCAACTCCGTCACTTCTAAAACTCGACAAGCTCAATATGACTTTCAACAAAGTCAGGATGCGTACAACGAGGTACTTAATACCACTGAAAAAAATGCTCGAAGCAGTTATTTAAATGTTTTATCAGAAGTCAGTCGTGTACAAGCACTAAAACAGGCTGTGATTTCAAATGAAAGTGCTTTAAAAGCGACTGAAGCGGGCTTTGAAGTTGGTACGCGTACCATTGTTGACGTCCTGAACGTTCAACGAGATCTCTACCGGGCAAAACAAGAACATTCAAACTCTCGCTATACCTATATTTTAAATGTTCTTAAGCTAAAACAAGCTTCTGGAGAATTAGCTCGAGTGGATCTTGAAACGGTCAACGGCTGGCTAAGTCGTTAATATTACATAACCTCTTGCCCTGAACACAACATCAGGGCAGCTATGTTTCTTATTTTCAGACTGTATTTCTTAAGCTATCTCACTTTACAAACCATTATTAGCCTCTATAATTATACTATTCCTCTAAATGACTGAATTTTAAATATGTCGAAGTATTGTGTAATATTTATTGGTGAAATTAATGATACTTTTCAACTTGATGCAGTGAAACTGAATTTTAAACATCAATTCAAACTCTCTGAAATTCAGACTCAATTTATTTTTTCTGGAAAAGAAATCACTTTAAAAAAAGGTTTATCACAAGAAAATGCTTTAAAATTTGCCATGCATTTGGATGAAATGGGTGCTGTGAGTTACATTGAAACAATGGCCTCTGAAATTCAATTTCCAGAAGGTGTTACGAATGATAGACGTACAGATATAAGACGTCAAAAATTTGAACGTCGCAATCATGCAAGAGCTGGAATAAGTGCTGATAGAAGAGTACACAGTGAACGTAGAAAACAAGACTAAAAAATCTTATTTAAGATTATACTTTTTCCCATATTTTATGAAATAAATCTGTCTTTTTTTGCTGAACATCAAACGGAAACTCTGTGTTATCCGCTTTTTCAAAAAGATATAATGAATAACCCAAAACTTCATCTACTTTTTGAATCAGGTTTATATTAATTGAACCAGTCTTATGTGTCAGAATAAGATGATCCATTCGTGAATTATAAAATTTTTCAACAAATGTGTGGGTAAAAAGTATGGGTTTGTATTGATGCTCTTTGCTACCAGGAAAAACAAAGCTGTCTAAAACTGTTTTTTTATCACATGAAGAAGACAGTTCAGTGTCTTTTGATAACTGAACAGCTTCAACCATTGCACTCAGGTATTCAATACCAAATTCAATGTCCCCTTCTGAAGTTTCACGAATCCAGCGTAAATAACCCACTTGTATACTGTCATCAATATGCTTAATAGCAATAACTTCACCCATATTGGGGGAAATTGATTTTTGTGTTTGATTGTTGAGTTTAAGACGGATTCCCTTTTTAGATTCATCAATCAAATAAGCTTTGTAAAAAGACTTATTTGAAGAATGAGTTGACATGTTATTACCCAGGCTCTGAGGGTTTTCATTATCGAATTTCAGGATCTTTGGCACAATATCAACTTGTGTTAAAAACTGTGAGATACTCGAAACACCGATGACAATATCAACAGGTTCAATGAGTTCATTTCTTTGAGTTTTGCGAATATTATGCCCCATCCAGGCACGAATTAACCTTTCTCGATAATAGTCTGAAATTTTTGTATATTTGTTTTTTTTATCTAATTGTTTAATTAATCTCTTTGTTTCCAGTCCCCATACTGAATCAGAAGTGAAATCAGATAAATCAAAATCACTGATACTACCAGAACTTTCAGCATTATGATTAGAAAAAGGCGCATTATCACTATAAGGTTTAACAATAAATGGATAGTCTTTTTTTATAACTTGAACAGTGTTTAGATTCACATCCGAAAGTTTTGCCCAATCATCTAAATAGGACCAGAGGGATTTCATTTCTTGTGTTGATAATTGGTAGGGGTTTGCTAAAGAAAATAAAAGCATTTTCTTATAGAGCTCTGCAATTGTGTGCTCAGTATCATGTTGCTCAGTTAATATTTTATTAGACAAATTTCTTTTGGATGCAAAGCGGTACACTTGATGAATATCACGCCAAACAGTATCACTGCATCCAGAATATAAACGATAGTTTGAATACAACTGACCATTTAAGTAATAAAGCACATTATATAGAGCAGAAGTTAAATCTGTTTGTTTAATAAAAAAAGTAAAAAAACTACTTTCAGATAAATCATCAATAATGATTTTGTAACCTTTGGCCATCTCAGACCAAAACGTATTCACAACTTCAACGTATTTTGATTTATCATCAGCAAGTGGCAGTCCTGAACCCTCATAATTCTTTGATAACTTATCTATCAAAGTAAGAATTGGTGTATGCAAATGTTCTAAAAATACTAAGCGCTTAGGTACTGATAATTCAAGCTGATTGACTTCAACTAAGAGCTGGAAGTATAAGTGTGCACGCTCACCTGTTTTTAGATTTGAATTCCGCTGAATCCATTGACCCAAGTCTTTAATAGAAGAATAAAGATCCTTACCATCAGATTTGTTTCTTTTCTCCAGTTGAAGCCATAAAATGGTATCCTTCATGTATTATTAACCTCTATCCTGTGGGTGAGTAACAAGCACAATTAAAGCAAAATACTAATCAGTCCACTTTCTTGCATTTCTAAACATTCTCATCCAGGGAGCATCTTCTCCATGATGCTCAGAAACCCACGTATTCTGCACAGAGCGAAAAACTCTTTCTGGATGCGGCATCATAATCGTAAAACGACCATCCTCACTGCATAGTCCAGTCACACCTTTTGCAGAGCCATTTGGATTAAATGGATATTGTTCAGTTGCTAAACCTTCATTTGATACATAGCGTAACGGCACTAAACCAGAATCAAGCGCTTGCTGTGCAGAGCCGCCTAATTGAAACTCAGCTTTTCCTTCACCATGAGCAACAGCAATTGGTATTATTGAACCTTCCATACCCTGAAAAAACAATGAAGGTGTTGGTAATACTTCAACCATAGCGGTACGAGCTTCAAACTGATCAGATTCATTTCTAACAAAATGTGGCCAATGAGAAGTGCCTGGGATTAATTCATGCAAGTTAGACATCATTTGACAGCCATTACAGACCCCTAAACCAAAAGTATCCTGACGGTTAAAAAATGACTCAAAGTGATCTCTTGCACGTTCATTAAACAAAATGGATTTAGCCCACCCTTCACCTGCACCAAGAACGTCACCATAAGAAAAACCTCCGCAAGCGACAATCCCCTTAAACGCATCCAGTGATAAGCCACCCTCTAATATATCAGACATATGAACATCACGAGTTGAGAAGCCAGCTCTTTCAAATGCTGCGGCCATTTCAACCTGACCATTAACACCTTGTTCACGTAGAATTGCCATTGTTGGCCTGACACCAGTATTAACATAAGGTGCTGTAATATCTTCATTGACATCAAAACCAACTTCATAATGAAGTCCTGGATTCCCTGCTTTAAGAAGATCATCATATTCTTCTTGCGCACACTTAGGATTATCACGGAGTTTTTGCAACTCAAAAGAGGTTTCAGACCAGGCTCTATGAAATTGAGTACGTGTATCACTTAACACAAGAGATTGATTATAATTAAAATCAATTCTATCCATTAGAACAGGATGAGCAATAACGTGCGTCATGCTTTCCAAATTCATTTCTTTAATGTATGCCAAAATGGCATCATGGTCGGATTTTTTGATTTGTAAAACAGCCCCAAGTTCTTCATTAAATAATGCAGGCAAAATATCATCTTTGGTAATGCACAATTTATTCAAATCAACATTAATACCACAATGTCCTGCAAATGACATTTCCAACAAGGTAGTAAATAAACCACCATCAGAGCGATCATGGTAAGCCAATAATTTACCATTTATATTGAGTTCCTGAATAACGGTAAAAAATGATTTAAAGGAATCTATATCATCTAAGTCAGGTGATTCATCACCAATTTGACGATAAACCTGAGCCAGAGCAGAGCCACCCATGCGGTTACGACCACGACCCAGGTCAATCAATACCAACTCTGTTTGACCTTGATCCATTTTAATTTGGGGTGTCAATGTAGAGCGTACATCTTGAACTCGACCAAAGGCAGAAACGATCAATGATAAAGGGGCTGTGACTGATTTATCTTTACCCTTATCATTCCATACAGATTTCATGGACATAGAATCTTTGCCAACGGGTATTGTAATACCTAATTGGGGACAGATCTCCATGCCCACTGTTTTTACTGCATCATAAAGACCTGCATCTTCACCATCATGCCCTGCAGGTGCCATCCAGTTTGCAGAAAAAACAATATCTGATAATTGCGCAATACTTGCAGATGCAATATTAGTCAAAGCTTCACCAATCGCCATGCGAGCTGAGGCGGCCTGATCAATTAACGCTATGGGTGTGCGCTCCCCAATTGACATAGCTTCACCTGTTACTTCCTGATAACCGCTACAAGTGACGGCTGCATCTGCAACAGGTACTTGCCACGGACCCACCATTTGTTCTTGGACAACAAGCCCTGTCACTGAACGATCACCGATGGTAATTAAAAATGATTTATCAGCAACAGATGGCAGATGTAACACTCTGTTTGCAGCTTCAGAAAAATCAATATTTTTAGTATCAAAAGCATCCTGAACCTGTTTAGTGTGCACAACATCACGAGACATTTTGGGTGGCTTGCCTAATAATATTTCAAGCGACATATCAATTGGCTTATTAGCAAAATGCTTATCAGCCAAAACAAGGCGCTGCTCTTTAGTGGCTGAACCTAGAATGGCATAAGGTGCTCGCTCACGTTGACAAATTTGTTCAAACTGCTCAATATTATCAGGGCTGATAGCCATCACATACCGTTCTTGAGATTCATTGCACCAAATTTCCATTGGCGACATACCATGTTCATCATTAGGTACTTCACGCAATTCAAACTCAGCACCTCTACCTGCATCATTTACAAGCTCAGGCAATGCATTAGAGATACCACCCGCTCCGACATCATGAATCGATAGAATGGGGTTCTTGCTCCCCAGTTGCCAACAACGATCAATCACTTCCTGACAACGGCGCTCCATTTCAGGGTTACCGCGCTGAACAGAAGCAAAATCAAGATTTTCACAACTACTTCCAGAATTCATTGAAGATGCAGCACCACCGCCTAAACCAATTAACATGGCAGGACCACCCAGGAGAACAATTTTGGAACCTTCTGGTACTTCACCTTTAAGGACATGCTCATCCTTAATATTGCCCACACCACCCGCTAACATGATTGGCTTATGGTAACCTCGGACTTCAGTGCCATTTTTAGTTTTAATTTTTTCTTCAAAGGTACGAAAATACCCACAAATATTAGGTCGGCCAAATTCATTATTAAATGCTGCTGCTCCGATAGGTGCATCAAGCATAATATCTAATGCTGAAACAATACGATCAGGTTTGCCATAATCATGCTCCCATGGTTGCATAGCATTTTTTATTTTTAAGTTAGATACAGAATATCCACTAAGACCTGATTTTGGTTTTGAACCTTGTCCCGTTGCACCTTCATCACGAATTTCACCACCAGAACCCGTTGCTGCTCCAGGAAAAGGAGAAATGGCTGTAGGATGATTATGAGTTTCAACTTTCATTAAAATATGGCTATCTTCTTGCGAATAAGCGTATTCTGAAGTTTCACTATTTGGATAAAAACGTTTAACATTAAAACCTTCTATCACCGCACAGTTATCACTATAAGCTGATAAAATGCCTTCCGAATTTTCATGATAGGTATTTCTGATCATAGAAAATAGTGATTTATCTTGAACTTCACCATCAATTGTCCAGTCTGCATTAAATATCTTATGGCGACAATGTTCTGAATTTGCCTGAGCGAACATCATTAATTCAACATCGGTTGGATTTCGCTTCAGTTGAGTAAAGCTATTCACCAGATAATCAATTTCATCTTCAGCTAATGCCAAACCCAATTGAACATTAGCTTCAACTAATGCTTTTCGCCCTTCTTCTAAAATATGAACACAGGTAAAAGGTTTAGGATGATGCTGTTGAAATAATGCTTCGGCCTGTTCTATCTCATAAAAACACGTTTCAATCATTCTATCGTGTAATTCTTTAGCCAATTCATCTCGCTGGAAATCAGATATTGCCATATTATTTGGCACATCAATGGTATAGAGTATACCTCGCTCAATTCGACTGATACCTTTCAAATCACAATTATGTGCAATATCAGTTGCCTTACTGGCCCAGGGTGAAATCGTACCAATTCGTGGCACCACCAGTATTTCAGTACCCGAAATATTTATGTCATTAGTATGAGCACCGTACATTAAAATTCTTTCTAAAGTCGTTTGCTGTACAGGTGATATTGCTTCTTCAGATTCCACAAAATGGATGTATTGACTAGTAACGGCATGAATACTTGGTACAACTGCGCGCAGTTTATGTAATAATTTTTCAATTCTAAAGGGAGATAAGGCTGATTTGCCACGCAGAATTAGCATTTAGATAGTCTCTTTTGTAAAGATAACGTGAAAGATAGCGGATAAGCCAACATTTTAACAAAATATGAGCATTTTAGGGTAGAGACTATTTAAATTTTAGTAAAAAAAGTAGAATAATCTTCTTCTTAATAACAAAATTTGAGTTGAGCCACAATATTAACAATGAGTAACCCAAAAAACACTGTATCAGGCAGCACAGGCAATGAACCCAAACAACTTTCTCCTGCTTCTTTTTTTAAATTATTAGGTTGTTGGTTATATGATTTTATGTTGCTTTGTGCTGTATGGCTTGTCGCAGGCATTGTTTATATCATACCAGCTCAGATGTTAGTACAGCTTGATGCCACTAAAACAGACAACCTCAGTACTACGGAGTTTGCTGGTCCAATTTTTTACAGTTATCTCTTTTTCATCACCTGGTTCTTTTTTGCCTGGTTTTGGACTCATGGAGGACAAACTCTCGGTTTACGCTCCTGGTCTTTAAGGTTACAGACTGAAGATGGTTATATCCTAAATTGGACTCAAACGTTCTTAAGGTTTTTAGTTTCAGGCACCCCCTGGCTAATATCTCTCTTCGCTTATGAGCAAGTCATTTCCAGACAATTATTACCTTCACCATATCAGTATAGTGTTTTTATTATTGGTTTCATTGGCCTACTTTGGATCTTAGTTGATAAAGATAAACGAAGTATACAGGATATTCTTTCACGCACTCGTATTGTCAATGTACCCAAAAAACCAGCTAAGCAAAAATTGTATTGATCATTGTTTTTATTTTTAATAATAGTGCTTACTTGTCAAAAATCTGCTTCACGACCATAGCTACTGTTTGGATTCCAAGAGCTGATTTATCAACATGGAGACCTCTGAACTTTCTAAAATAGTCAAATGATCTTCATTAAAGCCACGAATTAAACTTGCATCTTTTTGTGCCGATGAGCGAAGTTGACTGGCAATAGAAACCACACTATCACTATTTTCTCCAGCTACCTGACTTCTTCCTTTAAAGCTAAATAAAAGGTAGTGCTTAGTTTCATCCGACAAACCAGTCAAATATAAATCATTCAAAAACTGGCTTTTAGGTTCCATATCACGCCAAACAGGAATAATAACAGGCGATAGCTTTAAGCCACGAGTCACAGAAGCGTGACCACTCCAGGGTGTTGAGATGGTAATAAGCTTATCAACCAATGACTTATTATGAATTGATTGAATATTAACAAACTCCCTGGATACCAGACCGCCCATAGAATGTGCCACAACTGATACCTGTTCAAAGCCGAGTTTAATATGGAGTTCCTCAACAAGACTATTCAGGTATTGCCCAACAAGAGACAATGGAAAACCTGATGGGTAATAGACTAGCATAGATTGAAAACGAGAATGATCTAAACGATTAATAATGCTTTTAAATTGCGCAGGTGACCCCGAAATGCCATGTACAAAAAGAACTACTTTTTTATTCGGAGCATAATCATCAAGTAAAAATAAACCATATGGTACTTCTTTAACAGAGCGATAAGGCTGCCATAACCCCTTTCGTTGATTCTTTCTAGAAAAAGTATCTGAATCCAGCGATATGATTTGACCAAGATTCAGTTTTAACTCATGAAAAGAAACCAGACCGTTTCTTTTTATCTTATGAATTTCTTCCGCCAACTTATCATCAGCTGATTGATTAAGAACAAGCTTAATATGTTTTTGCTTACCTGGTGTATTCATTTCAAGCATAGAACTGCGCTCTACTCGCTCGGCATAATTATACTTCCCATCTCTGTTTATGTCTTCAAATGCAAAAATACGGTATAAACCAGGCTCTGTTAAAAAGTGAAATTTTCCTGATGACTTCAGTACTCTGTAATTAGTGGCGACAGGTTGAGTGATACTGTCATTGATTAAGACAACAATAATAGGTCCTGATGATTCAGGAAACGCTTGAACAGTGCCTGTGATCGTCACAAGCCGATCTATTTTTTTGAGGTCATGACTTAAATCAACAAGTGTGCATCCTGTTAAAATAACAACTAAAGAAACACCTATTAATAATCGATAAATTCTTGTCATTTTTCTTAGTCACTGCATAAGAATTGATAAATACTATCACAATGTTCGGAAAAATTTTGAAATGAGTGATCGCCACCTGATTCAATGATCAGATGTGCCTGAGAATATTTTAGTTCTGCAAGTCGATAATCCAAAACTTCATCCTCCGTTTGAAGCATCACCATAAGCTCTTTGGGGCGCTTCAAATGTTTAATAATGAGCTGTTGCAACTGCTCAATATGTTCATGGGTAAATTCATATTCTTCACCTGTATAATAGTTTGTATTGTCCCCCAGATAATCAACCAATAGCTCATGAGGGTTAACTGCAGGATTAACCAACACCGCTTTAAGTTCATATTTCTGAGCCAGAAATGTCGCATAAAAGCCACCAAGTGAACTACCAATTAAGGTAATTTGAGATTTACCAATGTGTTGCTCAATACATTGCGACAAAGTATCTATTGCTTCTAAGGGTTGATCGGACAATTCAGGTGCAATAAATTCATCATCAGGGAATTTTTTCTTTAAAAAAAGTTTAAAACACTCGGCTTTAAAGGACTTCGGTGAGCTATTAAACCCATGTATATAAATAAACAGCATAAAAAAGACTTACTTCAATTTAAACTCTTTTTTAATACTGATAATTTTTTCATCTGCTTTCTTTTTTTCACCTGACGACAATTCATCACCTAGTTGCTTAACAGAGTCTTCAGCAGCAGAATAACCATTGTTAGATGAAATTTTTAACCAGGCATAAGCTTCAATCAAGTCGGCACTACTTCCATGGCCATTTGCTAACATAATGCCCAAATTGTATTGAGCTTGACTATGATTTTGTTCAGCGGCTTTACGTATCCATTTTTGTGCCTGAGCCAAATCACTCATGACACCATTCCCCTGATAGTACAAAACACCTAAAGAAAATTGTGCATTTCTATCACCTTTATTGGCCATAGAAGTACAAATATCCGATGCCTCATAAAACTCTTCTTTTTGCATTAAATCAACACATTTGTTTGCGAACACAGTTTGACTAAACAACAATGCAAGCAAGACCGTTAGATATCTCATAATTATTCCTTTTTTAACCATTTTTTATAAAGCAGTATTGACATATGCAGACAGTTTATATCGCATTGAGATGATTATTACTCATCGATAATTTAGCTACATTAATCAATTCAACGTTCGTCTCTCTTCACACATTAATTATTTTTTAGCGTTCAACCAGTTCATCAAATTCTTTTGGGCAATGCAACACATTATGTGTGTTTTTCTTTAATCCACGTAACCACCCCATTTGTCGAAAAAATAAAACTAAAAACAGTATAAAGAAGATAACATGAACCCACCATGAACCAATCAAAGGATCCACAGTCCCTTTACGAACCCAGTTCATTGCCACGACTAATAAGTTTGAATACAGAATGTACAATAAAATAGCAATGGCCATTTTAGCATAACGCCCCTGACGGGGTGCACTTTTACTTAATGGCACTGCTATAATAGCTAAAATAATCATCATCATAACTTGTGAAATTCGCCATTGTAATTCAGCAATATAATTCAATTTATCACTATGAAAGAGCTCAATGGTAGGAACTGAACTGCGATCAAGAACAATATTGGCCAATGCCTTACCTTCCAACAACACACCATAGTCTTTAAAACGAATATAACGATAATCTAAAGCACCAGGAGAGCCGTCATAACGATTACCATTTTGAAAAACGATGTATCGAGCCCCTTGTCTATTGTCCGTCACAATATTTGCTTGATCGGAAGCCATAACACTACTGGTATCACCATTGTCAACATGAAGAAAGACATTTTTTAACTTACTTGGGGCTGGCATTTCTTCTGTATACAAGACTCTTAAACCATTATCAGCGACATTAAACTGTCCAGGGGTGATCAATTCTATATCAGCTTCTGCCTTAAAGGATTCTTCTGCATGTTGCATTTTATTGCTTGCCCAGGGAGCCAGTACCATTGACAATCCAATTTCAAGAAAAATAAATGAAAAAATGATAATAGAAATGCTTTTTAAAAGACTTCCAGGGCCAATGCCACAAGCTGAAAGAGCAACCATTTCACTGTCTTTATAAAGACGACTTAAGGCCAGCAAAATAGAAAAAAACAATGTCAAAGGAATAATAAGCACAAGACTTTCAATGTTTTTTAAGAAAATAAGAGTAAAAAGGAAATCCAGTGCAATTTTCCCTTCCGCAACAGCTGAAAGTGAGCGCAATAATTGAGTGCTAAGAATAATTAGAAAAAGGACTGTAAATACACCAGCAAATGTTCTTATCACTTCTTTTATTACATAATCTCTAATAATCAATCGGTTGACCTTTACAATTAAATCAATTAGCCGCCATTTACAGGCATAATTAACAAACAAAATAGTAATTTTTACTGGATTTGTTCAGCATTTTAGTTAAACTACTTACTATAGTATATTTTAGTTAAATGAAGGCCTAATTCTAAAATGATATAAAAGACTAGAACAGCCTTAATTTTATTAGGCCTATCCTACAATAAAACACCTAAAAAATATAATGCGATTTAACATAGATAAAACATTTTCAGTTATTAAAAATTAGAAGCAGTTTTGCTCTAAATCAATGGCCTAACTTATAAGAATAATAATAAGACCCAGTTTCGAACAGACATAATAATAAGAAAAACTACAGCTTCTGACAACCCAATTAATCATTAGTTACAAAAATTATATAAAAAAATACCGTTATGGAGTCAACATGGAATTTAGTGTAAAAAGCGGAAGTCCCGAAAAGCAGCGCACAGCATGTGTTGTTGTTGGAGTATATGAGCCAAGACGATTAACCCCTTCAGCCCAAAGGCTGGACGATCTCACTGATGGTTATATTTCTAGCCTGATTCGTCGGGGTGATCTAGAAGGAAAACCAGGACAAACATTACTGCTACATAACATCGATAATACACTTTGCGATCGAATTTTATTGGTTGGTTGTGGTCGTGAACGCGATTTAAGCTTTACTCAATTTCGCAAAATTATTTCTCATGCCGTTAATACACTTAATGACACGGGCTCTATGGAAGCCGTTTTTTATCTAACGGAGCTCCCCGTCAAAGGATGTACGAGCTCTCAACGGATCCGACATGCAATTGAAGCCGCACAAAACTCTCTTTATCGCTTTGATCAATTAAAAAGTAAAAAAGATTCCACCCGTCGCCCACTAAGAAAAATTGTTTTAACAGTACCCAATCGACGTGATCTTGCAGATGGTGAGCAGGCTGTTCGAGAAGGAATGGCCATTACTCAAGGCATTAAGATGGCAAAAGATTTAGGCAATATGCCTGGCAATATCTGTACCCCATCTTATCTTGCTGATCGCGCAAAAACACTCAGTCGTGTTTATTCAAATCTCAGTGCAGAAATTTTAGACGAAGAAGAATTAGAAGAGCTGGGGATGAATGCCTTTTTATCCGTATCAAAAGGTAGCCGCCAACCTGCAAAAATGATTGTGATGAACTTTCTCAATGGCAACCCTGCTACCCCCCCCATTTGTTTGGTTGGTAAAGGTGTCACCTTTGACTCTGGAGGAATCTCATTAAAACCTGGTGCTGGCATGGATGAAATGAAATATGACATGTGTGGTGCAGCCAGTGTTTTAGGCACATTAAATGCGATTGCAGAGTTACAACTTGAAATCAATATTGTTGCAGTCATTCCAACCACCGAAAACATGCCAGATGGCCTGGCGAGCAGACCAGGCGATATTGTCACCAGTTATTCAGGTACCACCATAGAAATATTAAATACGGACGCAGAAGGACGACTCATTTTATGCGATGCTTTAAGTTATTGTGAGCGCTTTAATCCATCAGTGGTGATAGATGTCGCTACTCTAACTGGCGCTTGTGTCGTTGCTCTGGGTAAACATGCTACAGGTCTGTTCAGTAACCACAGCCCATTATGTCATGAACTCATTAATGCTGGAAAATCAACTGGGGATCGTGTTTGGGAAATGCCTTTATGGGATGAATATCAGGAGCAACTTAAGAGCAACTTTGCTGATTTGGCCAATATTGGCGGCAAAGAAGCGGGCTCTGTGACGGCAGCAACGTTTCTTTCTGCTTTTTGTAAAAAATATAATTGGGCTCACCTCGACATTGCAGGAGTTGCTTGGGATTCAGGCGCTAACAAAGGAGCTACAGGTAGACCAGTCTCTTTACTCACCCAATATGTTATTGACCAATTAGAAACAAGCAAATAATGCAAATTGATTTTTATATTTTAGGTGATGATTCAAAAAGAGATGTTAATCAAATGGTCTGCCGCTTATGTGAAAAAGCACTTGAGCAACAAATGAGTGTACTCATATATGCAAAATCACTCGAACAGGCACAACAAATTGATGAATTGTTATGGACATTTAAGGCGAATAGCTTCATTCCTCATAAATATCAATTGACAAAATTGGAGACTGATGATGCTATTGATGCCTCATTTTTTTACCCCGTCCTTATTTGTACAGAAGTTGCCATTGAGAGTACAAAAAAGCTATTAGCACAATATCAACAATTATTAATTAACTTAACACCTGAACCCCCTGCTTTTTTTACTCAATTTGATCGAGTCGCTGAATTAGTTGATAAAAATGATGATGACAAAGAACAAGCACGAAATCGATATCGGAGCTATCGTCAAAAAGGCTACAATTTAAAAAAATATGATCTCTGAAGATCTTTACAAATTCTATAAATTTGGTATTAATTTCTGTGAATGATAAAAACGATAATAAAAAAAGTAACAAATTTTCTTCAGCAATGGGAGATCTTAAAGGTCTTTTAGACAAAGAAGGCATTAACCTCAGTTTTGAATCAGACTCTGAAGCCACACCTGATAATCCCTTACATACGGTAGACAGTCCATCTGATATTCTTAATATTCAAATCCCTTCATTATCAGAAGAGATAAAAAAAGATAATGTGTCTTCAACCCTAGAAATTGATATACCACTAATCAGTAATGAGGTGCCTCAACCTAAATTACCGACCCTAAATGGAACTATTACGGTCGTTGATGAAATCGATTCAGACTCTATGCCAAAAAGTGATTTAGACGATTATATTTCTGACTTTGATGAAGATAAGAATGAATTACTGGGGTTTGCAAATACTATTGAGGAATTAGAAGAAAAAGTTGAAGCCATTACTGATCCAGAACACCTGCAGTTATTTGAACAAAACGAAGCTCAAAATATTCAACTTAGACATTTAAAAGCATCTTTTCATAAAAACCTAGCGCATGAAATTGAAACATCGATTGAGACAATGAAAAGCAAGCTACTTGAATCCATGGAATCTGAAATCAATGACTTATTTAATCGCTTATCAAAAAAATGAAAGGCTCTCTGAGTAGATAAATAGAGAAATAGCTATAATTAAGTTTAACTTCTCACTTCCCCTGTTAAATACTATACATAAAAGTATTACCTTTCCTATAAGAACGGACTATAATATCAGGTCTAATTCTACCGCATCTTTAAAGAGTAAGCCTCCAACATGGAAAAAATATACAATCCTCATGCAATTGAACAGCGTTGGTATGAGACTTGGGAAAATAATGGTTATTTTTCCCCTAACCTAGCTCAAGACCCATCTCAAAACAAAGAATATCAAGAAAAAGACAGTTACTGCATCATGATTCCCCCCCCAAATGTGACGGGGAGTTTGCACATGGGACATGCTTTTCAAGATACCATAATGGACACACTCACACGCTTTCATCGAATGAAAGGTGACAATACACTATGGCAACCAGGTACCGATCACGCTGGAATTGCAACCCAAATGGTTGTAGAACGCTTAATTAATGCTGAAGGTAAAACGCGTCATGATGTGGGGCGAGATGCCTTCATTGAAAAAATATGGGACTGGAAAAAAGAATCTGGCAGCACCATTACAAAACAGTTACGTCGCATGGGAGCCTCTTTAGATTGGCCAAGAGAACGTTTCACTATGGATGATGGGCTTTCTGAAGCCGTCAAAGAAGTCTTTGTTCAACTCTATGATGAAGATTTAATCTATCGCGGCAAACGTCTCGTAAACTGGGATCCTGTTTTACATACCGCTGTGTCTGATTTAGAAGTCCTATCTGAAGAGGAAAATGGCCATTTCTGGTATATGCGTTACCCTTTAAGCGATGGCAGTGGTGCATTGGTAGTAGCCACCACTCGACCTGAAACCATGCTAGGTGATTCTGCTGTCGCGGTGCACCCTGAAGATGAACGTTTTAAATCATTGATTGGTAAAACCATCACATTACCACTCTCAAATCGAGAAATTCCAATTATTGCCGATGATTATGTCGATCCAGAATTTGGTACTGGTTGTGTAAAAATTACCCCTGCACATGACTTTAATGACTATGAAATGGGCAAGCGTCATGACTTACCTATCATTAATATTTTTACAGTGGATGCAGCCATTAATGACGAAGCCCCTGAAAAATATCACGGCATGGATCGCTATGTCGCCAGAAAAGCCATAGTCAAAGATCTTGAAGACGCTGGTTTACTTGAAAAGATTGAAGATCACCGCCTCATGGTCCCTCGTGGCGATCGTTCAGGTGCAGTCATCGAGCCCTATCTCACCGATCAGTGGTATGTAAAAATTGCTCCCTTAGCAGAACCCGCTATAAAAGCAGTTCAGGATGGTGACATACGTTTTGTCCCCGATAATTGGAAAAACACCTATTATGAATGGATGAACAATATTGAAGACTGGTGTATTTCTCGTCAAATCTGGTGGGGACATCGTATTCCTGCCTGGTACGACGATGATGGTAAAGTCTATGTAGGTCATGATGAACAAAGCGTTCGCAAAAAGCATCAATTAGATGACTCAATCAATCTAAGGCAAGATGATGATGTGCTTGATACCTGGTTTTCATCCGCCTTATGGCCTTTCTCTACTTTAGGCTGGCCTGAAAAGACGCCCGAATTTGATACCTTCTATCCGACCAATGTGCTGGTCACAGGTTTTGACATTATTTTCTTCTGGGTTGCCCGAATGATTATGATGGGTCTTAAATTTACAGGGCAAGTGCCCTTTAAAGAAGTTTATGTGCATGGTCTTGTCAGAGATTCTCATGGCCAAAAAATGTCTAAGTCAAAAGGCAATGTTCTGGACCCAATCGATTTGATTGATGGTATTGAACTTGAAACTTTAGTTGCCAAAAGAACTAAAGGCATGATGCAGCCACAAATGGCTAAGAAAATTGAAAAAGCGACTCGTAAAGAATTTAAAGATGGTATACCTTCTTTTGGTACCGATGCTTTGCGTTTTACCTTTGCAATTCAGGCAACAACAGGACGTGACATTAAGTTTGACATGGGGCGTATTGAAGGTTATCGCAACTTTTGCAACAAGCTATGGAATGCCTCTCGTTATGTTTTAATGAATACAGAGGGTCATGACTGTGGTATTGGTGGTCAGGAAAAACACAGTGCGATGATCTTCAGCCTAGCGGATCAATGGATTATTTCACGTTTACAAGAAACTCAACAACAGGTCATTGATTCACTTGATACTTATCGTCTTGATCTTGCCGCTCAAGCTATCTACGAATTTACCTGGAATGAATATTGCGATTGGTATCTGGAACTTTCTAAATCCGTACTCAGCAGTGATGAAGAAAATTCTAGAGAAGCACAACAAGGGACCCGCCATACACTGGTTTATGTGCTTGAAAGTCTTTTACGTATTACCCATCCAATCATGCCTTATATTACAGAAGAAATTTGGCAACGCGTTGCACCTTTAGCTGGCATATCAAAAGAGACCATAATGCTGCAAGCCTATCCGCAACCTGATACAAATAAAATCAATCAATCTTCATTAGATGAAATGAATTGGCTGCAACAATTTGTACTCGGTGTACGTCAAATTCGAAGCGGCTATGATATTAAACCAGGAAAACTTCTGACTGTTTTATTACAAAATGGCTCCACAACGGATAAAGAAAGACTCACAAATAATGAGCTCATGCTCAAAAAGTTGGCACGCCTTGAAAGTATTAATTGGCTGGAAGCCTCTGATGAAGTCCCAGAGTCTTCTACTGCACTAGTGGGTGAGATGCAAATTTTAATCCCTATGGCAGGATTGATTGACGTCGCTGCCGAAAGAGAAAGACTTAATAAGGAAATAAATAATAATCAAAGCTTTATTAAAGCTTTAGAAGGCAAGCTCAGCAATGAAAATTTTGTCAGCCGTGCCCCTGAAAATGTGGTGGCTTTAGAACGTCAAAAACTCTCTGACGCTCAAAGCAAACTGAATAGTCTTACTGAACAGCTAGAAAAATTAAAAGCCTTATAAATAATAATTCAATTATTTTTTGTCAGAGTGGTTAGTTTAAACTCTGACACTCTCCTGACACAGCAAGTGATTTTAGCAGTTATTTTATCATTTTGTTGCTCAGGTTATTCAGAGTAATACCTTTATTACTCTTCCGACCCTTTGTTTTTCAAAGTGTGTCTGGACTTATTTAGGCAGAATCGAAGATGATGAACTTGTAAACATCTTGTACTGCCCATTATATTACGATTCAATTAGGATAACTCCCATGGCTCAAAAGAAAGTAGCTCAAGAAAAAAGTTTTTTCAACAAACTCTTTAATCCCCTCTTTTCATCTTTCTCAAAAAACAAATGGCAAAGCCGAAATCCTGAAGTTCGAAAAAAAGCAGTCCAAGAACTGCCTGTCAGCGATCAAGAAACTTTAAATCATCTTGCTATGAATGATCCTGAAGAATCCATTCGTGCTATAGCGGCTAATAAACTCAGTGACATTGACTTATTACAAACCATTATTATGAAAGGCACCAATGGTACTGTAAAAGAAGCCGCTCAGAATCGGCTTTTTCAATTAATCTGTGGCCTCAAGCACCCTATTCCTGAATTTGATGTCCGTGAAAAAATGATTCGCGGTAGTCGTAACGCTGCATTATTAGAATTCGTTGCTACCAATGCACACGAAGCAAGTTTAAGAGAGATCACCATTAAGAAAATTAGCAGAGATGCTTTATTAGGTGATGTTGCTCTGCTTGATGAAAGTCCTCATATACGACAGTTGGCAGCTCAACAAATTGCTAAACGATCAACTCTTGAACGAGTTACCAAGAAATCTCGTCGAAAAGACAAACGTGTCTATAAAATTGTTAAAAGCAAACTTGACCAAATTATTGAAGATGAACTACGACCCGCTTTATTATCAAAAGAAGTGGTTGATATTTGTGTTAAATTAGAAAAACTTCAAAAACGTAACCTTCTATTACAAGAAAAAATCACTTTTGAAAATTATGTCGCACGTTGGAGTGAAATTCAAAACTTTGCGGATGCTGGCACCACTGAGCGCTATCATACTATCTGTACTGTCATTATCAATAGCATGGACAAGCTTGAGCTAGCTCATCAAAAAGAACACGATGCCATTCAAAATCTTGAAACACTTTTAAGCAGTTTATCAAATGCAGTTGATGACTTGTTGAACGCGAAAGAGAATGAAACAGATGATATAAGTAAATCTCCAGAATCTGTTCATGAAATTATAAAAACAGCAGAAAAAACCATCCTAAACCTTGGGCGAGAGTGGGATGAAACCATCAAATTAATTTCACAAGAGAAATTGGTCGCCAAATTTAATGGCACATTTCAATCCATTCTTGATTTAGCTGATGCAAAAATAGATTCTGAACAGGCTGCTATGCCTTCTGTTGATACAAATGGTATCAAAAAAATCCAGGCCATCTGTGAACAAGCAGAAAATATGCTCAAAAAGAATGGTTTTATTTTGGAAAAGACCCTCTTAACTCTTGAAAATAAGTTTCAACAACTGATCAATTCTTCGGTACAACAAGTTGAAGATCTTCCAGATGAATTTAATCAATACCAACTGAAATTTAATGCTGCTATAAAAGCGTTAAAAGAACAGCTTTCTGTTCAGCAACAGCATGCGAAAAAATTTAAAGAAGAAATAAGCTCACAATCAGAAAAAATAAGGTCTTTGATTGATGAAGGACATGTATCTAGGGCTGAAAAACTAGTCAAAGAACAACTTAAAAAAATTGAAAAATCAGAAATTATTTCAAAAATAGAAAAACAAACCTACCATAATGATCTTCAAAAAATACATGCACAATTGGGAGACCTATCTTCGTGGCGTGATTGGGCACATGATCATGAGCGTGAAAATTTAGCAATAAAAGCAGAGAAACTTTTCGAATTTGCCACCCAATCAAAAGAGCTTGAAAACGAGTACTCCGACATCACTTCTCAAATTAAAGAATTCAGAAGTCAGTGGAAATCAATGCGCAGTCATACACAGGAAGAGCTTTGGTCACGCTTCAATAGCGCCTGTAATTCAGCCTATGAACAGTGTCAACCATATATAGACAAACAAAATGAAGCACGTCAGACAAACTTTAAAGCCAAGCAGGAACTCTGTGAACAATTAGAAGACTATATTTCAAAAATGTCCTGGCCTTCAAATAATCCTTCTGAAATTGATGAAGCCATTGATTGGATTCAAGTTGACAAGATTACCAAACAAGCTCGAAAAGAATGGTCTTCCATTGGTTTTGTTGAACGAAAACATCATAAAGCCATTAAACAGAGATTTGATAAAGCCATTGAGCTCATACGTGATGAACTCAAAAAAGTCTGGCGAATTAATCATGAAAAATTCTTTAATCTTATTCAGAATACTGAAGAACTGAATGAAATTTTAGAAGTTGATATATCAGGTGCTATCAATAAAGCCAAAGATTATCAAAAGCAGTGGAAGCAGATTGGTCCCGTTTCATCCTATCAGCGAAATAAGCTCTGGAAAAGATTCCGTACAGCTTGCGATGTAGTATTTAACAAACGTCAAGAAACAATTGATCAAAAAAATGAACAAAACACAGAACAACTCAGAGAAAAAGAAGCCATCTGTGAAAATCTTGAAGCACTTAACTTGCAACCACTTAGCCAGAAAGACTTAGAACAAGCTTTTAGTGACATCGAAAACCTTTGGCTTGAATTAATACCACAAGCAAAGCAATTCAGTAAAGAAGTAAACCAACGTTATGCTAAAGCGCTTGTAGCCTATCAAGATAAAATTAATCAATTAATCATTGAACAACAGAAAGAGCAATTAGTTCTACTGATACAACAAGCCGATATCTGCGCAGAGATAGAATCACTCACCGATATCAATAATGAAAGCACCAATGAATTTAACACACGCTGGAATGTTCTAAAAGAAAAGACATTGAACAAATCACAACTGAATACACGCTATGAAAAGGCACTGGAATCCATCACCTCCAGCAAAGATGAGTTCATTAAAAATGAGCTTGGAGAAAAACAACAGTTTTGTTTAAAGTATGAAATTCTGCTTGGTAAAGAGACACCAGAAGCTCAGCAACAATCACGCATGGAAATGCAAGTGGAGCTACTCAATTCTAATTTAGGACAAAACAGAGTGGAAACTACTAATGATACAGTTAAAACTGAATTTGAACTGCATTTAGAGTGGTCTAAGATAAGTAACTATTCACAAAATGAAGAATTAGAAAAGCGCTTTAAAAACTTACTCAATTAAAAACGAAGCTTTGAAACAAAAAATGTTGGAGTAAGCATCGGACAACAAAATTTGATGCTTAATTCAACATTGATAGTTACCCTTAAAAGTCACCTTCAGCAGCACGTTCCATTACTTCAAGAATAATGCTCTTAACGCCTTCAGCTTCTTCTTTTAATTCAGGAGGTAATGTTTTACCACCATGAATCATAAGATCCATATTAAGGCTATACAACCAGAGTTTACCTTCTTTATCTTCAACTAAACTAATACGACATGGTAAATAGGCTGAAAAAGCATCATTGTAATCCAGCATTTTTGCTGCCGTTAAAGAATTACAAAATAGGAAAATTTTAACAAAACGATACTCTTTACCTGATCTGGCTGAAATATCCTTTGATAATGGTAATTCACCAACATTAGCAATATTGAGTTCATTAGCAATCATTTTAAGACTTTTTTCAACATCTTCTGTCGTTAAACCTTCTTCAACGGGATAACGCCAAACGGTTGCACTAGCAGCATCTTTATATTTTAAAATATTCTGAACGAGTTCTGTATAGGTCTTCGTTGCACCTGGATCAAATTCACTTAAAGAGTTTTTAACATTAAGGTAAAGGATGCCTACAGCAATGACCGCGACTAAACCAATTAAGGCAAAGATATTCTTAAACAAGATGATTCTCCGATTATTAGATTACTTAAATATACTATTTTAATTGTCAAAGGAGTTGAAGCTTTCTATCATCCTGATAGATGCATTCAGCATTGATTATGTAGTGCTTTAAGCGATTGAACCATCGCTATTTATTATTTTTATAATATAGCACAAATATTGAGCAAATTTGTCTCTTTTTTTGATTTTTTAAGAACAAAAATGAAATTATGCAGTCATTATTTCATCCTCTTGCTTTTTAAAAAGAGAGGCTGTCAATAATTGTTGTGTGTATGTCTCTTTAGGTTCATTAAATATTTGTTCGGTTTCACCCATTTCAATGATTCTGCCATTCTTCATTACCATGATTCGATGTGCGACAGCTTCAATTACTTTAAGATCATGAGTAATAAATAAATAAGATATTTTATGACGTTCTTGAAGTTCTCTAAGTAAAACCAGAACTTGTTTTTGCACAGACACATCCAGAGCACTGGTTGGTTCATCGAGCAAAATGAGCTTGGGCTCAAGAATGACAACCCGAGCAATGGCGATTCGTTGCCTTTGCCCACCAGAAAATTCATGAGGATATCGCCAGAGAATATTATCCTCTAAACCAACCTCAACCAGTGTTTGCTTAATTTTTTCACGTCTTTGTTCCTTATTTAAGTGAGGGAAATGTATCTGCAAACCTTCACCTACAATTTGTTCAATTGTCATTCTTGGGGATAAAGAGGAATAAGGATCTTGAAATACAACTTGAAACTCTTTTCTCAATGGCCGCAATGCTGTGTGACTTAATTGATCAATTTGTTTTTCATCAAAATAAATATCACCAGTACACTTCTCCAGGCGTAATAAGCATCGACCTAATGTTGATTTTCCTGAGCCTGATTCACCAACGATACCCAAAGTCTCCCCTTCTCTAAGAAAGAGTTCGATGTTATCAACCGCCTTAACAAGATTTGTTGTACGTTTGAATAAACCTCGACTGGATGAAAAATGACACTTCAAATTTTGACCAGAGAGTAATTTTTTGTTGTCAGCTAAACGTTTGGTTTCGCCATCAGGAATAATTCGCTCTGGTTCACTATTCAGTAATTTAATGGTGTAAGGGTGTTGTGGCGTTTCAAAAAGCATATCAACCCTCCCCTGTTCTACAATATTACCTTCCTGCATAACACAGACATGATCGGCAAATCGCTTCACCAGATTAAGATCATGAGTAATCATTAAGACGGCCAATGAAAAATCATTCTTCAACTTCTCTAACAACATGAGAATTTGTAGTTGAACCGTAACATCCAAAGCGGTGGTGGGTTCATCAGCAATAAGCAGCTTAGGGTCACAAGCAAGAGCCATAGCGATCATCATACGCTGGCGTTGCCCACCTGATAATAAATGAGGGAATGCATCAAATCGATATTGAGGCTCAGGAATACCTGTCAATTCCATCAATTCAATGGCTCGTTTTTTTGCTGCTGATTTACTCATTCCTTTATGAATGAGTAATGGCTCCATTATTTGAGATCCCACAGTAAATGTAGGATTCAGTGATGTCATGGGTTCCTGAAAAATCATGGAGATGTCGCTACCACGAACTTTTTTAATGGCATTTTCATCAGAGCCCAGTAGATTGACACCTTGAAAGCGAATCAAACCTGAAGAATAACAGACTTTTTCTTCATCATGAAGGCGTAAAATGGACATAGCTGTGACTGATTTTCCAGAACCAGATTCACCAACTAATGCCACTGTCTCACCTGATTTAACTGAAAAATTTATATCACGAACCACATTGATATCACCAGCCAGAGTATTAAAACTGACACTCAGATCCTTTACTTCAAGAATAGCATCTCCACCACTTGTACCTTTTATTAAATGAGAACCTTTTGGGTCATTGTTTTTATTCACATCTTTACTCATAAAAATTATCCACGTCTTGTGTCTAATGCCTCACGCAGGGCTTCACCAATAAAAATTAATAGAACTAAAGTTCCTACTAGTACAGAAAAGGTCGTCATAGATAGCCACCATGCATCAATATTATCTTTTCCCTGGGATAGCAGTTCACCGAGACTGGGTGTTGATGGTGGAACCCCAAGCCCCAGATAATCCAAACTGGTTAAGGCTAAAATGGCACCACTGATTCTAAAAGGCAGAAATGTCAAAACTGGTACCATACTATTAGGCAAGAGATGCTTAAACATAATACCTACGTTTGAAACTCCCATTGAACGGGCAGCCTGAACATAATCAAGATTTCGACCTCGTAAAAATTCAGCCCTGACGTAATCAGACAACCCCATCCAACCAAATAAGGACAACAAGATAATAAGTAGACCAATGCTAGGTTTGAAAATGGATGCAAAAATAATAAGCAGATATAACTCAGGCATCGAACTCCAAATTTCAATTAAACGTTGTGCAACCAAATCAACTTTACCGACAAAATAGCCCTGAATACTACCAATAATAATACCAATAACCACACCAACTGCTGTTAATATCAAGGCAAAAAGCACCGATAATCGAAAGCCATAAATCAGGCGAGCTAAAACATCACGCCCCCTATCATCCGTACCTAAATAATTTTGTCTGGATGGCTGTGCCGGATTAGGGAGTTCTGCAAAATAATTTATGGAATCATAACTGTAGTTATTAAGAGGGTAAATTGCCCAATTTCCATTTGCAGTAATTTTACTCTTAATATAAGGATCGTTATAATCTGTCATTGTTACAAAATCACCGCCAAACGTAGTTTCTGGGTAATCAGTGATTAAAGGAAAATAATAGCCTTGCTCATATTGAATCACTAAGGGTTTGTCATTACTAAGCAGTTCAGCAAATAAGCTGAGCACAAATACAATAACAAAAATCCATAAAGAGACATAACCTCGTCGATTGCTTTTAAAACGCAACCAAGCTCTTCGTTGAGGTGAAAGGTTAATTAATTGTTCATTGCTTAAGATATTTTCCATTCATTCGTTCCTTAAGCACTACCTGAATCAAACTTAACTCGAGGATCAATCCAGACATAGGATAAATCCGTAATCAACTTGGTCATCAAGCCTAATAAAGTAAATAAATAGAGAGAACCTAAAACCACAGGATAATCACGTCTAATAATAGACTCATAGGATAATAAGCCTAGGCCATCCAGTGAAAAAATGGTTTCAATTAATAAACTGCCTGCAAAAAATGCCGCTAAAAAACTGGCTGGAAAGCCTGTAATTAAAGGAATAAGTGCATTCCTAAAAACGTGTTTATATAAAACTTGATTGCTGCTTAACCCCTTAGCTTTAGCAGTGACCACATAATTTTTACGTATTTCTTCAAGAAAACTGTTTTTTGTTAACATAGTCATAACTGCAAAACTGCCGATTACAGAAGAAATAATAGGGAGAATCATATGCCATAAATAATCGGTTATTTTACCAAACCAGCTTAATTGCTCCCAATTATCAGAAGTCAGTCCCTTAAGCGGAAAAACATCAAAAAAACTTCCTCCGCCAAATAAAACCAATAATAGAATAGCAAGAACAAATCCAGGAATCGCATAGCCAACTAGAACGATAGTGCTTGAGATAATATCAAATTGAGTGCCATCTCGAACGGCTTTAGCGATACCAAGGGGAATACAGGTAAGATACGTAATAAAAAAAGTCCACATTCCTAAACTAATGGAAACAGGAAGTTTATCGGCCATTAACTCCATAACTGACTGATGATGATGATAACTTTCACCAAAATCAAAAGTGAGATAATTGCCCATCATTGTAACAAAACGTTCGGATGCTGGTTTATCAAAACCATAGAGCGCTTTAATTTCATCTAAACGTTCTTTATCAATGCCTTCTGCACCACGGTATAATTCACTGGCGGTACTACCCACTTCAGTCATTTGATCTTGCCCCGTCAGTTGGGCGACTAACTGCTCTACTGGCCCGCCAGGCACGAATTGTGTAATAGAAAAAGTGACCAACATAACGCCGAATAAAGTCGGAATCATAAGCAGTAAACGTTTAAATATGTAATAAAGCATGTTGTTTTTTTCTTAAGTTGATTAAGTTAACACATTATCATTTTGAGACTGGTGTTTTAGGAGTTCTATATTCTTCTTTAAACCACCATGTCGACAACATCCAACCTTCTGCTGAAAAATAGACAGGCAATTTATTAGGAAATTCAAATTTATCCCAATACGCTATCCTATGAGTAGAAATATACCAATGTGGTACAAGGTAAAACTCACTGAGTAGAACCCTGTCAATGGCACGAGTTAAAGCCATGATTTCATTTCTATTGGTTGTATTTGAAAGCTGTTCAAGTAATGAATCAATGACAGGATTCTTAATCCCAGGGTAATTCGCTGAACCATCAACATCTGCTGTTTTAGAGTGCCATCGACTTTCAAGTTCATTTCCAGGCACCTGACTTTGAGGATAGCTGGATACAATCATGTCAAAGTCTTTAGTTTCTGCTCTACGCTTATACAAAGCTGAATCAACGGTACGATAATCCATTGTAATTCCCAATTTTTTTAAATTACGTGCATAGGGTGCAGCAATACGTTCAAATCCTTTTTGAGAAAGAATCAGCTCAAATTTAAAAGCTTGACCTTTTTCATTTCGTAAAGCCCCATCTATATATTCCCAACCTGCATCCTTAAGAAGCTGGATTGATTTTCTCAAATTTTCACGTAAAGAAAATGGCGCTTTAGTCGAAGGAGGAATCCAGGCATCATCAAATACACGAGGCTCAACAGAGTCAGAGTAAGGTTTCAGTAAGTCTTGTTCCTGGGATGAAATTTTTCCTTTCGCAGCCAGTTCAGTATTACTAAAATAGCTATCATTTCTCTGATATTGATTATAAAACAACATTCGGTTAGCCCATTCAAAGTCATAAGCTAAAACCAATGCTTCTCTGACCCGTCTATCACTAAAAATAGGTTTGCGAGTATTCATTACAAAACCTTGAATACCCACACTGTTTCGATGAGGAATATTGTTCTTTATGATTTCAAAGGATTTAAAAACACGTCCAGTATAATCTCTGGCCCACATTTTAGAATTATATTCATGGCGAAAATCATATTCACCCGCTTTTAATGCTTCAAGAGCAATGGTACTGTCTCTAAAATATTTATAAACCACTTCATTAAAATTAAACATACCCTTTCGAATGCCGAGATCTTTTGCCCAGTAATCTTCATTGCGTTTAAAAATGAGCTTTTTACCCGTATCATAGCTGGCCAAAACATAGGGACCACTGCCAATGGGCAGTTTCATAGCCGTATCTTTAAAAGCAGAGTTCCCCACCCAATGCTTTGGGAAAACAGAGAGGTAACTACTGAGAAGCATGGGAAGTTTGGCATTTTTTTCTTTAAAATTAAATTGAATGCTTTGAGCGTCAATAATAACGGCTTCTATTACATTTCCAAGGGTAATTTTATAAGCAGGATGCACATGTTTATCCTGCATCAAAGTGTCAAATGAAAATTTAACATCTTCAACAGTGACTGGCGTACCATCTGAGAATCGTGCTTTGGAATTAATATGGTAAGTCACTGACAGGCCATCATCAGCCACTTTAATATCATCAGCAATTAAGCCATAAAATGTATATGGCTCATCAAGACTTTGTTCCATTAAGGTTTCAAAAATTAAGCCATCAACACCGTCAGCACCAACCCCCTTTAATAGATAAGGATTTAGCCGATCAAAAGTACGAAAACCATTTAAATCAAGACGCCCACCTTTTGGTGCATCAGGGTTCACATAATCAAAATGAGAAAAGTCCTTCGTGTATTTAGGTGAATAGCCATAAGCAATAGCATAATCAGAAAAGGCTGATTTACTAATAAAGAAAAGACATATAAAAGTGAAAAGTATATTACAAAAATGAGTATGATAACTGGCTGTATGACCTTTTAAAGCACGTATCGGTTCAGGCAACATTTTTTTCCGAGATTTGACAGTTTTTGTTATTTATTGAAAAATAATTCTAGTTTATTATTTACATCAAAGGTATCATATCTGTACTAGGATTTTTTACAAGTAGTAATCACTTTATATCAGTACATTTCGAGGAGTCAAATATGGGATTTATGCAAGGTAAGCGCGCGCTTATTGTAGGTCTTGCCAGTAACCGTTCAATAGCCTGGGGAATTGCACAAGCAATGAAACGTGAAGGGGCCGAGCTTGCATTTACTTACCAAAATGAAAAGTTAAAAAGCCGTGTTGAAAAACTAGCCACCGAATGTGACTCTGATATTGTTTTACCATGTGATGTTTCTGATGATGAACAAATTGAAAAAGTTTTTGAAGATCTTGATAATTTTTGGGATCACTTAGACATCATTGTTCATTCTGTCGCATTTGCACCAAGAGAAGAACTTGCAGGTGAATATCTGGACAGTGTCACCAGAAAAGGTTTTATAACCGCTCATGAAATCAGTTCATACAGTTTTGCCGCACTGGCAAAAGCAGGACGCAACATGATGGAAGGTCAAAACGGTGCTCTATTGACTCTCTCTTATCTGGGTTCTGAACGTATTATGCCCAATTACAATGTAATGGGACTTGCTAAAGCCAGTCTGGAAGCCAATGTGCGTTATATGTCTGAATCACTAGGTCCTGATGGTATTCGTGTTAACTCAATTTCTGCTGGACCCATTAGAACACTGGCCGCTGCTGGCATCAGTGATTTTAGAAAAATGCTCTCACACGTTGAAGAAAATGCACCACTTCGCCGCAATGTGACCATTGGTGATGTCGGTAATACAGCAGCTTTCTTATGCTCTGATCTTGCTTCAGGCATCACAGGTGAAAACATCTATGTTGATTCTGGTTATAACCACATCGGAATGGGTGCCTTAGTCAAATCAGAAGATTAATACCCCCTTGTCATGGAGACAAGACAAGGCATGCCTTGTCTCCTAACTAACCCCAAATTAAACTGCACAAATAAAAAAGCCAGCACTTCAAAATGAAGCTCTGGCTTTTTTTAGGTTATTATTATCACAGGAGAAAAATTAGTCTAAGTTTTTTCTCCTGTTTTACAATTTAACATTAAAAATTGATACTATTCTGATTCATTCAAGAGCTTATTATTAATGACAATCTTAGAGTCAGAACGAATTTGTAAAATGGATAAAGACGTTTCGATATTACCTTTATTTTGAATCAAGGCCTGTTTGATGTTATCAAATAAAGCTTTGTCACCAATGTCGCCATCTTCAATGGATTTAATATTAACAATAGCAATATCACCATTGATCATTTTTGTTGTGGCAAATTTCATTTCACGTGGCATAGTAAATGCCTTACGAATAATATCACCAGGAACTGTCTGACTTTGTCGATCGACCGAGCCCGAATTTTCAACTATAAATGAGCTAGCCAAAGCAAGTTCCTCAAATGAAGTGCCTTCTATCAATTTTTTAACATATTCACTGGCTTCTTCTTGAGCCTTTGAAGAAATGAGATCAATTTTTAAGCGCTTTGTAATTTGTTCTTTAACTTCTTCAAGAGGCTTGGCATTAGCAGGTATTCTTTCGATAACACGGACAACCACGACTTGATCATCTCCTAATTCGATCAGGTCACTATTATTACCCTCTTCCAATACACTTTCACCGAAAGCAATGTTCAGTAATTTTTCATTAGAAAAGATACCTTCCCCACCTGAACGTCCCAGTAAATCACTCTCTTGTATTTTCAAGCTCAACTCAGTCGCAACAGGCTCCAAAGTATCAGGTTGCTCATAAGCAATAGACTGCATTAATTCAGCTTTCTCAAAAAAAGCACTTTCAACTTGCTCAAACTGAATGGTTTCAATTATTTGCTCTTTCACTTCTTCAAGAGGTTTAGATACTCCACCTTCGACAGAATCCAGTTTAATAATGTGAAAACCAAATGAAGATTCAACCAATTCAGAAATTTCACCTGGCTTCAAAGCATAGGCACTGGCTTCAAATGCCGGAACCATTTCACCTTTGCCAAAGAAGCCGAGATCACCGCCATTGTCAGCGGAGCCAGGATCTTTCGAATGTTCTTTTGCCATCTGAGAAAAATCAGAACCTTGCTTAATGCTATCCAGCACTGCCTGAGCTTCTGCCTTGACTTTATTCTTTGCCTCATCATTGGCATCGGTAGCTAAGGTAAATAAAATATGGCTTGCCTTACGACGCTCTGGCTGGGTATATTGTGCCAGGTTATCCTGATAATATTGAGTCACTCGTTCATCAGAAATTTGTGCGTCTTTGGCAAGTTCTTTACGCGAAATTTCAATATAAGCTAATTTTATTTGCTCAGGATTTTCAAACTGAGTTTTAAAATTTTGATAGTAACTACTAATTTCTTCCTCAGTCACTGTCACAGAATCTTGAAATTTTTCTGCTTTAATCACCGCATAAGCAATGTCTCGTTTCTGTTTAACCAATTGAATGACATGTTGAACTTCTTGCTCAGAAACAAATGTTGAACTTAAAATTCCTTGGGAAAATTGTTGCAGCAATAACTGGGTAGCCACTGAATTACGATAATTGGATTTACTATAGGCACTGGGCAAATAACGATTATAAAGCTCTTCAGAAAAAGTAGACTCTAGTTGAAAAGAAGGATCAGTTCGGACATAGGCATCTATTTGTTCTTTAGAAATGGTATGACCTGAACTGGATAAAAAGCTCAATAATGCACGATTATTGATTAATTTTTCAAGTACTATTTTTTTTATTAAGGCATCATCCATCTGGCCTTTGAATTCTTTTGATTCATTTTGAACTGAATTTTGAAATTCCTGACGAGATATTTTATATTCACCCACATTGGCCACAGCAGGATCAGCATCTGGAGTAATATAGCTATTGATTCCCCACAGCGCAAAAGGAATTGAAATCAAAATTACTATCACCCAAGCAAACCAACCTGTTGCCCTTTCCCTGATACTATGTAGAAGCATTAATTTTTCTCATTTAATTAATTTAAGATAAAAAAAATCCAAAAAAAAAGCGCGTCATAAACGCGCTCTCTTTAATATGGCGGAACGGACGGGACTCGAACCCGCGACCCCCTGCGTGACAGGCAGGTATTCTAACCAGCTGAACTACCGCTCCAAATTTTTCATGTAAATACAGTTCTAGAAAAATAACCTTAAGCTTTATAAAACATTACCAAAAGTAATTACAAGACTGAATTTATATGGTGGGTGATATAAGATTCGAACTTATGACCCCCGCCTTGTAAGGGCGGTGCTCTAACCAGCTGAGCTAATCACCCAAACTCTTTCATAAAGAGTCTTAATTATAGAGCTCTACTTAAAGAGTCATAATTAAGTTTTTCTGAAGAAAGTTTTATAAAGACTCAGAGTTAAATAACATCAGTTCTTTATAAAGCATTCCCAAGAAACGAGGCTTAGTTTACAGCTTCTTTTAAAGCTTTACCAGCTTTAAATGCAGGATTTTTTGATGCTTTAATTTGGATAGTTTCACCAGTACGAGGATTACGGCCAGTACGTGCTGCTCTCTCTCTAACTTCAAATGTACCAAAACCAATCAATGTAACAGGCTCGTTACTTGCCAGTGAATCAGTAATTGCTTTAATAGTTGCATCTAATGCACGACCAGCTGACGCTTTTGGTAAGTCAGCATTTTCAGCAATAGCGTTTATTAGTTCAGATTTATTCACAAAAAGCTCCCCTTTTTATTACCTATAAAAAACAAATAATTTAAATAAATTAGATAAATGATTTTAACTAACTACTTTAAAATAGAGTTGAAAAGTAAAAATATAATTATAGATAAATAAGATAAAAAAAAATTATTAAATAACACAAGTGTTGTGTAACAACGGATACAGGGGTATTGAAGCAAAATTTATTGTTAAAATCTAGCAATATTTTTAATTTCTTTCAAATTTATTCAGAATAAAATAAAATCATAGAACGAGCTTAGAGCAAAATAAGTAATTAAAAACATATAAAAACTTATAAAACAATGTGTTACATGCTGCAATGATTTTTTATGAATTTTAAAATTAATTAGAATAAATTTTACAAAAATAATTATTTTAAAAAAATAAATTCAAACATAAATAAAAAAAGCACCAATGAATAAGCATTGGTGCTTTGAATAATATTAAATAATGCAATTAACCTTATTTTTAATGTGCTCTAATACTAGCTGCTTTTTTTCTTGTTTTACTCTTTGCTGTTGATGACGTTGCTTTAATTGGAACTGTTGCATGAACCAAAGCAATTTGTAGTACTTCATCAATCCATTGGACAGGATGAATATCCAGTTTAGAAACAATATTCTTCGGTAAGTCCACTAAATCTTTTTTATTTTCATGGGGAATAATGACCGTTTTAATGCCACTTCTTAAAGCAGCTAAAAGCTTTTCTTTAAGACCCCCTATAGGAAGCACCTCACCACGTAATGTTATCTCACCAGTCATCGCAACATCTGCTTTAACAGGTATTTCTGTAAGAGCCGAAACCAGTGCTGTACACATCCCGATGCCTGCACTTGGACCGTCTTTGGGAATGGCACCTTCAGGTACATGAATATGAATATCTTTTGTCTCATAAACTTCATGCGCAATACCAAGCGTATCAGAGCGACTACGAACCACTGACATTGCAGCTTGAATGGATTCTTTCATAACATCCCCAAGCTGACCCGTCACACTATTTTTTCCTTTACCAGGCATCACAGCAGTTTCAATTGTCAGAATTTCTCCACCCACTTCAGTCCATGCAAGGCCTGTAACTTGCCCTATTTGATTCTCTTGCTCAACACTGCCATATCGGAAACGACGAACCCCAAGATATTTTTCAATATTACGACTGGTTACTGCCACCTTTTTGGTCTTCTTATCCAATAAAATTTCTTTAACTACTTTACGGGCTATTTTTGCAACTTCCCGCTCAATACTGCGCACTCCTGCTTCACGCGTATAGTAACGAACAATATCTCTGATAGCCCCTTCACTGATAGTCAATTCAGTTTCTTTTAAGCCGTTATTTTGCAATTGCTTTGGTATTAAATAACGTGAAACAATGTTTAACTTCTCTTCTTCTGTATAACCTGGAAGACGAATGACTTCCATTCTGTCAAGAAGAGGACCTGGAATATTCATACTATTCGAAGTTGCCACAAACATCACTTCAGATAAGTCGTAATCAACTTCCATGTAATGATCATTAAATGTGTTATTTTGTTCAGGATCTAATACTTCTAATAAAGCGGACGATGGATCTCCACGCATATCCATTGCCATTTTATCAATTTCATCCAACAAGAAAAAAGGATTTTTTACTTCTACCTTGGACATATTTTGCATGATTTTACCAGGCATTGAACCAATATAGGTTCTTCTATGACCACGTATTTCAGCTTCATCACGTACTCCACCTAAAGACATTCGGGTAAATTTACGATTGGTTGCTCTGGCAATCGATTGTCCCAGAGAAGTCTTACCAACACCTGGTGGTCCAACAAGACACAATATAGGACCTTTGAGTTTTTTCATTCTCTGTTGCACTGCAAGATATTCCAAAATACGTTCTTTTACTTTTTCAAGGCCATAGTGATCTTCTTCCAATATTGCTTCAGCTTTAGTCAGATCATGGCGTACTTTTGAGCGCTTTTTCCAAGGAACGTTAGTCAGCCATTCAAGATAGTTTCTAACCACTGAAGCTTCAGCAGACATTGGCGACATCATTTTAAGCTTATTCAGTTCAGCCATGCCTTTTTTCTTGGCTTCAACCGAGAGACCCGATTCTTTTATTTTCTTTTCGAGCTCTTCTAATTCATTTGGCACATCATCAATATCATTTAATTCTTTCTGAATCGCCTTCATTTGCTCATTCAGATAATATTCACGCTGACTCTTTTCCATTTGTTGTTTGACACGGCCACGAATACGTTTTTCAACCTGAAGAATGTCGATTTCGGATTCCATTTGTGCTAATAAATGTTCCAACCTTTCGCGGACATCTGAAATCTCCAAAATAACTTGCTTATCTTCGATTTTAAGCGGCATATGTGCTGCAATTGTATCAGCCAGGCGACTGGGATCTTCTATGCTGGACAAAGATGACAGTATTTCTGGTGGCACTTTGTCGTTCATCTTTACATATTGGTCAAATTGATTCATGACCGTTCGAGTCAAAACATCGGCTTCGCGTTCTTCAATCTTGTCACTTTCACAAATAGAAATTTGGGCCGTATAAAAAGTTTCAGAAGTAAATAAATTTTCGATCTCTGCCCGTTCATCACCTTCAACCAAAACTTTTACGGTACCGTCAGGTAGTTTTAGCAACCTTAGGATAGAAGCAATGGTTCCTACAGAATGAATATCCTCAGGCTTGGGATCATCATCAGATGCATTTTTTTGAGCAATAAGAAGAATTTTCTTATCTTCTTCCATTGCTGCTTCAAGTGCATTAATTGACTTTTCACGACCCACATAAAGAGGTATCACCATGTGTGGATAGACAACAACATCTCTGAGAGGTAAAACAGGGAAAATTTGTGTTGTATCAGTTATTTTAGAAATATTGGTTGTATTCTCCATCAAGGAGTCCTCTTATATTACTTATTATTGAGTTTTATGGTCTATTAACTGCCATCAGATGTATTTTTATTCGTTTGACACTATTTACAGTATAGCGACCTAATTAAAAATGTATCTTCTAACAGTACTGTTTTATATGTTTTAAATATGGGTGTTAAGGGCAAAAAATCAAGTCGAAAAGCTATTTATACGATACATCGATCTAAAAAATATCGTAAGCATAAAAAAAGAGGCTTATAGCCTCTTTTTTTATTTAACACATAAAATAAAAATTTCCAGTGGTACGGTACTATTCACCAGATGCTTTTTTATCTTCTTTTGCATAAATAAGCATGGGCTCAGACAAACCATTAATAACAGAATCATCAACAACAACTGTCTCAACATCATCAATAGATGGCAATTCATACATTGTATCGAGTAACGACTGTTCAAGTATAGAACGTAAACCACGAGCTCCAGTTTTTCTCTCCATTGCTTTCTGAGCAATGGCTTTTAGCGCATCTTCTCGTAAATCAAGTTCAGCACCTTCCATTTCAATCAATTTACTGTACTGTTTTGCAAGTGCATTTTTTGGCTCGGTAAGAATTCGAATTAAAG
Source organism: Gammaproteobacteria bacterium (assembly GCA_016744395.1). GTDB lineage: Bacteria > Pseudomonadota > Gammaproteobacteria > GRL18 > GRL18 > GRL18. The sequence continues at coordinate 78,944 of JADGEK010000004.1, forward strand.
CCTCTTCGTCCAATTCACGAAGTGTCGCAATAACGGGTAAACGACCAACAAATTCAGGAATCAAACCATAGCGAGTCAAATCTTCAGGTTCAATATCATCAAGCAATTCACCAAAAGATTTTTCATCATTCTTACTCGTTACTACTGCACCAAAACCAATACCACTCTTATCAGAACGGTTTTGAATCACTTTATCCAGTCCAGAAAAAGCACCACCACAAATAAACAAAATATTAGCAGTGTTCACCTGTAAAAATTCCTGCTGAGGATGCTTACGTCCGCCCTGAGGAGGAACCGATGCAACAGTCCCTTCAATTAATTTTAATAGTGCTTGCTGTACACCTTCACCTGACACATCTCTGGTAATAGAAGGATTATCAGATTTGCGTGAGATTTTATCAATTTCATCAATATAGACAATGCCTGTTTGAGCTTTCTCAACATCATAATCACATTTTTGAAGAAGCTTTTGAATAATATTCTCGACATCTTCACCCACATAACCCGCTTCTGTCAGTGTGGTTGCATCCGCTATGGTGAATGGAACATCTAACATGCGTGCCAGAGTTTCTGCTAACAATGTCTTACCCGATCCTGTAGGACCAATCAGTAATATATTACTCTTAGACAGCTCGACATCATCTTTTTTGTAACCACTTTCCAAGCGCTTGTAGTGATTGTATACAGCAACAGAAAGCACTCGTTTTGCAGCCACTTGACCAATGACATACTCATCAAGGTTTTTATTGATTTCACGAGGTGTTGGTAATTTTTTACCAGGAACTGAACCACCCTGCTCCTGAATTTCTTCACGAATGATATCATTACAAAGTTCAACACATTCATCACAGATGAATACCGAAGGACCTGCAATTAACTTTCTAACTTCATGCTGACTTTTACCACAAAAAGAACAGTAAAGTAGCTTTCCATTATCATCTTTATTTTGAGTATCATCACTCATAAAACAAACCTCATATTAGGGCGTTGTAAGCCTATTGTTAAAAATCACTTAGAAATGATTCTTTAAACAATTTTTTAAATTAGAACACAAGCAATCCAGTTTATACTGAAATATCAAAAAAATAAGAATACCAAAGACTTAAGTTAAACTGATTTTTTTATGTCCAGTTCATATATATAAGACTTATTCATTAATAAATCAATATTTATCATCAGATAAATATTGATAAACCGCTAAATCATTAAAAAAAAGCAAAAATCAGTTGAGTTTCTTACTTTTCTTCTTTTAAATCGTCTTCACGATTTGTAATCACCTTATCAATAAGACCGTAGTCAACAGCTTGCGTGGCACTTAAAAAGTTATCTCTATCAGTATCTTGAGAAATCACATCCAGATTTTGCCCAGTATGTGATGCCATAATTTGATTCAGCTTATCTTTTAAAGTCAAAATTTCTTTAGCATGAATTTCTATGTCAGAAGCTTGACCTTGAAAACCACCCAGTGGTTGATGGATCATCATACGTGAATTTGGAAGACAATAACGCTTGCCTTTTGCACCGCCTGTCAATAATAAAGCCCCCATACTGGCAGCCTGACCAATACACATAGTACTTACATCGGGCTTAATAAACTGCATGGTATCATAAATAGACATTCCAGCAGTGACTGAACCACCAGGTGAATTAATATAAAGGTGAATGTCTTTATCTGGATTTTCGGACTCAAGAAACAATAGTTGTGCAACGATTAAATTGGCCATATGGTCTTCAACCTGGCCAACTAAAAAAATGACTCGTTCTTTTAATAATCGTGAATAAATATCATAAGAACGTTCTCCTCTTGCTGTTTGTTCAATAACCATTGGTACAAGACCAAGTGCATCAACTTGTGCAGCACCGTTTGTGATATTGTTATTTATCATTAAGTTACAGTCCTTATTTAATATTAGACTTAATTGTTATTATGTTAAGTATAGTTGAATGACCCAGTGAACAAATCACTTAGGCGGTATAAAGTCTAGTTTAATAGCAATGACATTATACCGTCTTATAATTTTACAAAGCTGGTAAACTGAAATTAAGCTTCTTCTTTAGGGTTCATAAACTCAGTGAAGCTAAAGTCTTTTTCTGCAATCGTTGCTTGTTCACATGCCCAATCAACTACTTGCTCTTCTAAAACAAAAGACTCAATTTCAGCCAGCTTTTCTTTGTTCGACATATAATAATCCATAACTTCTTGGGGATTTTCATAAGTCGCAGCCAGTTCATTAATTTTTTCTTTAACTAATTCAGGTGATGCAGTAATTTCATTCACTTTAACCAGTTCGGCCAGTAACATACCTAATGAAACACGGCGTGTTGCCTGATCTTCAAATAAGCTGGTTTGCAATTGAGCTTCACCTTGACCTTGCATCTGGTACTGTGACTGCATTTGTTCAGCCATATTTTTAGCTTCTTCTTCAACCAATGCTTTAGGTACAATAATCTCATTAATGTCTAAAATAGAATCCATTACCTGATTCTTTAATTTTGCAGAGATGGCTTTATCAAGCTCAAGTTGCATATTCTTTTTTACTTCAGCACGAAACGCATCATTTCCACCGTCAAGAACACCAAATTTTGCGAAAAATTCATCATTTAACTCAGGCTGTGTTGCTTCCTTAACTTCTGAGACAGTAATTGCAAACTGAACATCCTTACCAGCAACATCGGCATAATGATATTCTTCAGGAAACTTAAGATCCAAAGTTAAGTCTTCACCTGCTTTTGCCCCTTTAACGCCTTCTTCAAAACCTTCAATCATCTGGCCCTGACCTAAAGTGATAGGCACTTGCTTACCATTATTTCCTTTAAATGCTTCGCCATCTATCGTACCAGTGAAATCAACTACGACTTGATCTTCATCTTGAGCACCACGCTCAACTGTAGTAAAAGTTTGATTTTGTTTACGAATATTCTCTACTGTGGAATCAATGTCATCTTCAGCGATTTCTACATTTGCTTTTTCAAACGCTTGACCGTCTAAAGGAGCTAATGAAATCTCAGGATAAACTTCAAAAACCGCTTTATATTTAAAAATAGAGTTATCATCATTATCAATCATATCAATACTTGGCTGACCAGCAGGTTTCAATTTTTCTTGATTAATCGCTTCATAATAGCTTTGCTGAAGTTTTTCATTTAACACTTCCGCTTCAATTTGCCCAGCATAACGCTTCTTAATGACTGACATCGGAATCTTTCCAGGACGAAAGCCATTAATTTTTGCAGTTTTTGATAGTGATTGTAAACGCTTATTTACCTCGCCATTCATTTCTGCTGTTGCAAACTCAACAACCATTTCTCTCTCGAGACCGTCTTTTGTTTCTACTGAAACCTGCATTTTCTATCCTCGTTACAATCGAATTAATTTTAAGAAACTCATTACCGATGTGAATGACTAGCTTAATTAGCATAAGGTAATTCACATCGGTAATGAGTTTTAAATAATGGCTAAGCTATCATATATAGCCTAACCACCTATTATACAATATCTTGTCTCTAATAATTAAGACTTTTTAGCAAAGAATCCAAGAAAAATGGACATTTTTAGAATAGATTGAGACAGAGAGGTAATATATACAGTTTTACTTAAAAAAATAGATTCAATTTTTAATGAATTATTTCGAAGTGATTGGAATAAGGAGTTGAGAAAAGAAAGAATGACATTGTATGAATAAATGGTGCGGATGGAGAGACTCGAACTCTCACGACTTGCGCCACTGGTACCTAAAACCAGCGTGTATACCAATTTCACCACATCCGCGTATACTTACTTATAACAAATTGTCGATAAAACTTATTGCATCAGAAAATTCTTAATGAAGACTTCCTATTAAGGTAATGGGGTGAACGAAGGGGTTCGAACCCTCGACCGCAGGAGTCACAATCCTGAGCTCTACCAACTGAGCTACGCTCACCACAAAAGTCATTAGAACTTTGTACAACAACACTGGATTTAAAAAACCCGGCAAGGCCAATATGGTGCGCCCGGCAGGACTCGAACCTGCTACCCTCGGCTTAGAAGGCCGATGCTCTATCCAGATGAGCTACGGGCGCAGAGACTATTGCTAAGTTATTTGAAAATTACTTCAAATCAATCACTAAATTACAAGTAAATCTGGTGACCAATTAAACTAACAAATAAATTAGTAATAAAATTGGTCGGGGTAGAGAGATTCGAACTCCCGACATCTTGCTCCCAAAGCAAGCGCGCTACCAGACTGCGCTATACCCCGATTAATGTTCATAAATTGCTTACTTTACACAAATACATATATGCGTTTGAGACTTAAGTAACCACAACGACTAAACATCAAGTGGTGCGTATATTAATGAGTTTGCAGGAGCAATGCAAGCGTTTTTTTCATATTTTTTTATAGATAATTAATTACCCACTTTTTTATAATAAATTTCCAATAACCATTCATTTTTAGGTAAAATGTCATTTACAGATAAATAAGGTCTGACTTAAGTTCAAAGCTGAATATTCATCATATCTTTTGTCTGCCTTAAGGCCCTGGCAAAGTCTATATAATGAGCAAATTTGGGAAGAACATAGAGAATGAGTGCACAAATAATTGATGGTAAAAGTGCTGCTAATGAAATTAAAGAGCAGTTAAAAGCCCGTGTTGAAAAACGCTTACAACAAGGTTTACGAGTACCTGGCCTCGCCGTCATTAAAGTGGGAAATGATCCTGCCTCAGAAGTTTATGTTCGAAATAAACGAAATTCTTGTGAAACTGTCGGTATCAATTCCATTGCCCACGATTTACCCGATAATACAACACAAGAAGCCCTTTTATCTCTTATTGATGAATTAAATAATGATAATGCTATTGATGGCATCTTAGTGCAATTACCTGTACCTGAGCATATCAATTCAGAAACGATTATTGAAAGGATTCATCCTGATAAAGATGTTGATGGTTTTCATCCTTATAATGTTGGCCGTCTGGCTTTGCGTATGCCCGTTCTTCGCCCGTGTACACCCCGTGGTATAATGACTTTACTTGAACAGACCATGCTAAAGTTAAATAAAAGCATCAAAGGGATGACTGTTTGTATTGTGGGTGCATCTAATATTGTTGGCCGTCCAATGGGATTAGAATTATTACTAGCAGGCTGTACTGTAACCACCTGTCATCGATTTACAAAAAAACTGGATGAGCACGTCAGCAATGCCGATATCCTGGTTGTCGCAGTTGGTAAACCAGGCATTGTGAACAGTGAATGGATTAAACAGGGCTCAATTGTCATCGATGTAGGCATCAACCGTCTTGATAATGGCAAATTAGTTGGCGATATTGATTATGACATTGCCAAAGAAAGAGCTGGCTATATTACTCCCGTTCCTGGTGGAGTTGGCCCAATGACAGTGGCGACATTATTACAAAATACAGTAGATGCTGCAGACCAACTTCACTCCTAAATGTGTCTTTAGAGACGTTACACACAGCGTCTCTATACACATACTAATACTCATGATACTTGCTAAAACATGGCTCTACAAAGAGAAATACAGACTTCGATATTTTTTAAAAGATTGAACATATTGTCTTAGTGCAAAAACCGTATACCAAGTACCCAAACAAAGCTGACTCCTCCAAAGAAAAAGCCAATCATACTTCCTCTTGAATACCAACGATATTTGTTAGCAATGGATTCTTGCGACTCTACAGAAATAATAAAGGGACGACGACTGTCTATTGGCTTTGATACGGTATGTATTTCTTGTTGGACCAAACGTTCTCCAAAACTCTTTTCAACTTCCAACTCAGCCATAGAGACTACTTTTTGCCATTCTTGAAGATCAATTTCACCATCCCCATTCTCATCAAATCTTGCCAGTAAAAAATCAGGTTTATTTTTCCAATGGGATAAAAGATCCCTGACTTCCCCCTTTTTATCCAGTTTTTCTCGACGACCACCAATCGTTTTGAAACGACCCAATAAATACAGGTCTTCACCGACATCAATACGTTTTTCAGTATAACGATAATTGTTCCTACCTGTTAAAGCTGAAAGAGAAAGTGCTGCACTGCCTGACATTGAATCAGAAGCATCGAAATTTCGAGAACCATACCAGGTTTTAGAAAATGAAGGCGTAATTACAGCTCCATCAGGATCAACAACACATATTCCTGTGTCATCAGCTAATAAAAAAAGGTTATCACTGACTTCAGATTGAACGGTTTCCCAGTTGGATTTACTCAATGAGTCAGCGGCATCATGCCCAATATCATACTCCCTGACTTTATGTTCAATTTTGTAGCTGTACCATAAACACTGTCGCTTACTCAGAGGAGAAACAATTGGAGTGCCTTTCATTAAACGCCCTTCCCCCTCAAGCTCAACAAAGCCCTGATGCGCTGAGCGAATTTTTGATGTTGGCGTATCATCTATGATTCGAGAACGATGAAAAAAACGGAAAATTCCGTATAAACTGCCAGAGCAACAGAGTGCTAATATCACCAGAAGAATAATAATTCCAACTGAATCTGCAGCAATGATTTGTTGTTTAATTGAATCTAACATTAATATTTATAGTATGAATGATGGGGAAAATATAAAAAGGTAGTCTCCATTTTCACTTTGAGCTTACAAAAATGGAGTTTAAAAGTGCTTCTATAAAGTAGAAATCAGTTATCCAAAGAGTGATTTCATATCAACATCTTTTGTTTCTTCTTCATCAAATTCTAATAAAGATTGTTCTTTAAAATTAAAGAGCCGAGCAATAATCAAATCAGGAAATTGTTCAATACGAACATTATTAATATTCACACTGTCATTATAATATTCACGTCTATCCGCAATCGCGTCTTCCAGACCTGTGATTCGACTTTGAAGGTGTTGGAAATTCTCATTTGCTTTAAGCTCAGGATAGGCTTCTGACACGGCAAATAAACTGCCTAAGCCCATCCTTAACTGCCCTTCTGCCATTCCAAGAGCAGCAATATCACCAGACTCTCTGGCTTGAGATACACCTGAACGTGCTTGAATGATTTTTTCCAGTGCCGAGCCTTCATACTGCATATATTGCTTGCACACTTCGACCAGTTTGGGCAATTCATCATGTCTTTGTTTTAACAGAATGTCGATATTTGACCAGGCTTGCGACACATTGTGCTTAATTCTGACTAAGTTGTTATAAATAGTAATAAAGTAGAACGCTGCTACAACAACGACACCTAAAAAAATAAAAGTCCCTATATCCACAAAAGTAGTCCCCGAATTAAAAATGATTCAAACAATACAACTTGATTTAAACATAGCAAATTTCCATTAATAAATCCAAATGAAAGGCTAATACTATAAGAATATTAGTACTTATTTTGAAAGCTGGAACTCAATTAACACTTAAACTCAATTGGAATGAATGGGAAATGAGATAATGAAGGGTTTAATGTTCTGAAAAGATTAAAGCAGTATCGAAGAAAACAATTGGTGAGCAAATGTATGAAGTAAGCTCAAAATAACCCACCAAAAAGCTATTTTTAGAACATATGACCTAATTTACCCGCTTTTGTAGACAAATAATGGGAGTTATGAGGGTTTTCACCGTGTTTCCATGGTAAACGTTCGACAACTTCTAAACCATGCTCTTCTAATGCATTCACTTTGCGAGGATTATTAGTCATTAATTTTATTTTTTTCACCTTCAAATGAGCTAACATATCTCGAGCAATATCGTATTCGCGAAGATCGGCTTCAAAACCCAGTTGCTCATTTGCTTCGACCGTATCAGCACCGCCATCTTGTAAATGATAGGCTTTAATCTTATTGATTAAACCAATACCACGGCCTTCCTGACGTAAATAAAGCAAAACACCTCTGCCTGCCTCGGCAATATGCATTAATGCCGCTTCTAATTGCGGGCCGCAGTCACAACGCATACTAAACAATGCATCACCTGTTAAACATTCAGAGTGCATACGCATATCAACGGGTTCACCATCAGCAATATCGCCTAAAATCAGAGCGATATGCTCCTTGCCCGTCTGATCATCCTCAAAACCACAAATTGTAAATTTTGCCCATTGGGTCGGTAATTCGGCTGATTCAACAAACTTTAACGCCACTGTGACTCCTCGTCAGCTTGAAAATATAAACTAATCCAGCATTTTAGCATTATCTAATTAATTTGGAAAACTTCTGTGCATTTATATTTAAAATACTTCATCAACGAAAGTCCATTAATGAAGAATTTATTTTTTTACTCGGTTAGGCACTGTTTGTTTTTCCACTGAAACTATTTTTTTAAGCTTTCTTTTATGGTGCAGCTTGCCTACTTCACACCAATTGTCATATTGGGCAATTTCTTCAGGTGGCCAATAAAAAAAGTCTTCCGACAATGGGCAACACTCTTTGCTTAAGTTGGTCATAATAATTTTCTCATTTTTATTGGAAATATAATTTAGACAATCATTTTTTCTCACTAAAATGATTTAATCATCAAAATATGGTATTTGTACTTGTCTAATCTGGTTAAATGATGAAGAATTATGGCTTAAATATGGCACACAAATTGAAACTGTATATTTTTATGCAGAAATTCAAAAAGTAATTTAAATAGGGATAGCTAAGCTTGGCCAAACAAATTGTAATTGTAGAAGATGAACCCGCGATCAGAGATAACTATACTGAAATGCTGACAAGACAGGGTTATCAAGTAAATGCCTATGCCACAAAACGGGACGCTGAAAATGCTTTTAGACAAAGTATTCCTGATTTAGTGTTACTTGATATTGGTCTGGGAGATGAAATTGAAGGTGGTTTTGAGCTTTGTCGCCAATTACGTCAAAAATCAGAAACCCTACCCATTATTTTTCTAACTGCACGTGATAACGACTTTGATACCATTTCAGGCTTACGCCTTGGCGCTGATGACTATTTAACAAAAGACATCAGCCTCCCTCATCTCAGTGCCCGAATCTCTGCCCTATTTCGACGAGTTAAGGCGATAGATAATAAACCTCAAGATGAAAAATTAATAATGGTCAGTCAACTGCAAATCAATTTAGAACGACTGGAAATAAAGTGGCAGGAAACCAACGTTGATCTCAGTTTAACAGAATTTTGGATGGTACATTCACTGGTCAGGCACCCAGGGCATGTAAAATCAAGAGAACAGTTAATGGATGACGCCAGTACCGTGGTTGATGACAGTACAATTACTTCTCACATTAAACGTATTCGGCAAAAATTCAGTTTAATAGAAAAAGAGTTTGATTGTATAGAAACCATCTATGGTGCAGGCTATCGTTGGCGCTGTCACTGAGTCTTGTGAAGGATAAAAAAATGCTCTTCACGCATAATAACTTTAAAAAAAAGCTGCGCTATCGATTAATTGGACTACGTGGTAAGTTGTTACTGGCAACATTAGTCCTGTTTATTTTACCTGTTGCAGGGCTCAGTTATTTAAAAGAATTAGAGCTTTTTTTAAAAAACAATCACTCAGAATCTGTTCTTGTTATCGCAAAAACCATTTCATCTGTTTTTCGTGATAATTCTTCTTTAACCGCTCTTAATCGATTAACACAGTCAAACCAAACTGCCATTTACTGCCATTCATTAATCAATGAAAAAACAATTGACGGTTTCAGCAACGACTGGTTTGAATTACAAAATCAGCAGGAATATTTTTATCCTGAACTTAAGAACGCAGTATCCAGTACTAAAAATCTCTCTCTTCTATGCGCAAATGATGAACAATATTATTATTTTTTACTCTCTGTCAATAAAATATCCACTCAAAAAAATATTACTTTTGGCCAAGTTGATTTCATAAAAAGCAAGAGGAATAACTCAATAAACTTTCAATATTTAGATTATGGCCGAAAACTTCAAGAGTATCATTTTCTTCTGGACACACCAGGTTGGGTTAAAGGTCAACTGACCAGTACCTTATCAAGAGAGAGCAAAAAACAAATTCAGGCGCAATGGCAGGAAAACAAACAAGGACTGACTTTCGAGTTTAAAATACCTATTGCTCGTATTAATCATTATATGGCATTTAATCTGCAACAAATAAATGATCCAAATGATGAAAAAACAGCAAAAACTCCCACACTCATATCAACAGCCAATCATAATGGACTACTCATTACCGATAAACAATTAAACCCTATCATCCAAACCGATCCTTTGAGCATGATTAAACTGGAACAACTTGTTCCTCCGAATACACGCTTATGGTTATTAAACAAGCATCAATACATCAGTGCTCAAGCAGGACAAGCATTTCCTTCTAAACAAATAAAACAGGATGAGTTTTCATTACTGGCCATGTATAGGCAATTATATCTCATCATTATGAACTACCCGGAGCAACAATCATTTTATGGCAGCCATCAATCACAAATACACAACAATGCCATTAAATTAACACTTAAAGGTCAGTCTACGGCAGAATGGCTGGACAGCCCACATAACAATAAGATGGTCTTGTCAGTAACCACTCCTGTCTATGACAACGAGAAAAATATCATTGGCACATTAGTGCTTGAGCAAAAAAATGAAACACTATTAGCATTACAAGATAAGGCATTTGAACGCATTTTATTTCTCAGTGTCATTTTGTTTTTTTCAGTCATTTTAACCTTATTATTTCTATCAACAAGGTTATTAAAACGAATTATTAATTTACGAGATGATACAAACCTGGCACTTTCCAATGATGGTGTTATTTCAAACCAATTGTATCGAAATGATAATGATGAAATTGGTGATTTAGCCCGCAGTTTCTCAACACTATTATCTCGAATTGATCAGAACAATCAATATTTACGCTCCTTAGCAAGCAAATTATCTCATGAACTTAGAACACCTCTGACCGTCATTAGATCTTCATTGGAAAATATGGATACGCTTGATTTATCAAAAGACAACCTAAAATACACCCTACGTGCAAATGAAGGCTGCACCAGAATGTCAAACTTATTAAACCGGATGAGTGAAGCCAGCCGACTTGAACAGTCCATTAATAGCATTGAAAAAGAAAACATTGAAATTGTCAGTTTTTTAAACAATTATATCGATTCTATTCGTCTTGCAAATGTGCCCATAGACATACAATTTGAAACAAATATTTCTAAATTATCTTTAAAGATTTCTCCTGAACTCATCGCCCAATTATTAGATAAATTATTAAGTAATGCCATTAGCTTTCACAAGAAGAAGACACCGATTACATTACGAGCGATGATTGATAAAGATGCTATGGTCATAGAAGTACATAACTATGGGGAGTTAATTGATAGCAATAAACTAGAGTCAATTTTCAGCTCCCTTACCAGCTACCGAACTAAAAACACCCAGAATGTACACTTAGGCTTAGGGCTTTATATCTGCAGCTTAATCAGCCAGTTTCATAACGGTGAAATCAATGCATTTAATCACAATACAAGCCAATCTGTGAGTATTTTTTTTAAAATACCGATTACGTCAAATGAGTAGTTTATTGTCAATTAGCAGACTCAATTAGCCAACAAGCATAATTTATCCGTCTCTAAACTTTGCAGCACTCTATTTGACTTTTAGAAGACTTTGCACAAGTCTGAGGGAGGGAACGTTGAAGATTTTGCAAAAATAATTTTTGATACCTTCAACTCTCCCCTTTGCAAAAAACAACGGGGATTATCATTTTGAAAAACACCCCTTTTCCAAGGTCACTACTGCATGAAATTGTGCCCTGTAATTGTTGTGTTATTATATTGTAAATAATGTGAGCACCCAAACCAGTCCCCCCTTTATTTCGCTTTGTTGTGACAAATGGCTCAAACACTTTAATAAGAATTTCGGGCGAGATCCCAAGACCATTATCTTGATATTCAATCGTCATAGTATTTTCATTACAGGTTACATCAATAGCTATCTTTCCTTCATCAATATTTTCAAAACCATGCACTATACTGTTTATGATTAAATTTGAAAAAACTTGATAGAAAGCACCAGGATAACTATTGATATAAATATTATTTTCTGAATTCACTTCTATTTTGTGGTGATGTTGTTTTAATTTTGGATTCAATGATTTAATAATCTCAAAGAAATATTCTTTTATGTTGAAACAACGTCTGTCTTCTATACTTTGATCCACAGCTACTTTTTTGAAGTTTTGAATAATTTCAGTGGCTCTTTGAATATTTTTAAGGATCATATCGGAACTATCATGGACAATCTTCAAGAAGTCTTCAAAATCATTCTGTGTCATTTTATCCACATCATAAGCCTTTTTCAGGTGCTCATAACGTTCTTTAAGAAAGCTGGTCGCTGTCAAACAAATACCAACAGGGGTGTTAACCTCGTGTGCGATACCAGCCACTAAACCACCAAGTGAGGCCATTTTTTCTGATTCAATCAGTTGCTCTTGCATTTTTTCAACCTGATTGAGTGTTTCTGTAATTTCATCATTTAAAACTTGCAGTTTCGTGGTACGCTGCTGAACCTTTAACTCCAATGTCTCCTGGTTAAGTTGCAATTGCTCTTTTTGCACAATCAAAGTCTTTTCATATTTTTCGGTGTGCTCTAACATCGAATTAAAAGCATCCGTTAAATCTCCAATTTCATCATTACTGAGTTTCTTTGCCCTAATGGCAAAATCTTTATCCTGAGTAATTTGTCCCACTGTCTCCTTTAATAAGAGAATGGGTTTAGAAACAAAACTCTGAATCCTGTTTGCAATAAAGTAACTGAGAATAATGACCGCCAATAGAATTAGTAAATATTGTTCAATGCCATGATAAAATTCTTCAAAAACAAATGAATCATCGACGACAATATAGATAAAACCTATTTTTGAATTATCTAAAACAATCTCTGCTCCCCAATGCAATTGATCATTTTGATAGACTCCATTAAAAATATTACTTTCTACTTTTTCAATGCATTGTAAATTTCCAAGATCTTTATAAAGTGGCTTTTTATAGTCTGCAACGACAATAAAATCATTCGTATACAGGCAGGCTAATTCAATAGACTTCATATATTTAAGAGCATTAAGGTTTTTTTCAGCCTGTGAAGTATCCATAAAGGCCAAAGCTGCGGTGCTTCTTTCAGCAATAACGTTTCCCAATACTGCGATATTCTCAATAGCTCTAGTCTTAATATTTTGAATATTAAAATATAAAATTGTGGAAGTTGCCATAAATAAAGTAATGATAATTGATAAAACAATTATCAAGATGAACTTTTGGCGAATTGAGAATCGATTATAGAGCCTCACTGAGTACTCACAATTTTGGCAACTTCTAATAAGTTAGAGTTAATTTTAAAACCAGCGGCCTTTGCAACATCTAAATTAATTTCTACTTTAATTTTTCCTTTTTTGGTTACCATGCCTATCATTCCACCTAAAGAACAAAAATATTCAGAATCACTAATAGAGAGAATGTTGTGCTTATTAATTTCAGGTAATAATCGAGAGAATAAGTTTTTTTCTGCTTTGTCAATATAAAGGAGATGGCAACCTTCTACATTATGAGGACTGGTAATTTCTTTAAAGGTCAGTAAATGCCCTTTTACTTTTTTTCCAACGACAGGACTGAACGCTTTGATAAATTGATTTTTTCGATTAATAACACAAACAACAATTGGCTGAGAGGGATCATCAGTTTCACCAGAGGGCCATTCAATAAAACGAATAAAATTGAACACGTAAGAAGCTTTTATTTTGTCTTCGTTGGCGACTTCCTGAGCAGAAACAATAAAAAAAAATGAAGAAGTGAATATTAGAAGTAAAGAAATAAGCCTAAAGCAAATCCCTTGTTTACGTATTAGCCATAAATAAGAAAATGGGCAAGATGACATTTATTTTCTGATATTTTGAATGATCATAAAAGTGAAAACAAGTTGTTTTTTTACCAACTCAACAATTCTTATAAATGAGTTAGAAAAAATAATAATGATATCAATTAAAAAACCCTTCTTTTAAAACTATTATAAAAAAAGTAATTCAGTTCTTTATTACAATAAGACTAGTTTATTAACATTAAATGTCAAGTTTATTGACTAAAAAAAATTTCTACAAGCCCATTTTAAAAAAACATAGACTATTGTTTTATATATTTATTTTTAAATTAAGAGAGAAATATACCCAATAATATACTTTTTTATGTCTTAGGCTCATTTTTTAGTTTTTTAAATCACCCAATAGACGTTGCAAAATAATTGATACGTGCAATTATTTCTAAAATCAGTTATAAGATTGTTAATAAAATATTTATCTAATTCAAGAGTATGATCAGCACACCCCATGGTTTTAAGATTCCTAAAATATTTCCTGCCTTTTCAGCATCTTAGTGACCATCAATTGATTGAGTTGGCCAACCTCATTCAAATAAAAAAAATTCCGGCTAATAAAACTTTTATCCAACTTTATAGTGACACTGCTGACCAGTACTTTTTAATTGACGGGACAGTTGAGGTTGGTGATGAGACATCAACCCAATGGCTCATACATTCTCGTAGTGAAAACTCAAAAAATCCTTTATCTCGTAACCGTCCAAGTCGCTACAGTGTCAAATCTGTATCAGAAATCAAAGTCGTAATCGTTGATATTGAGACTGTTTTACAGTTCGCCAATAAAGCCACTCAGCAAGATGATTCAGAGAAAATAAAAAATCACTACCTTTACAAACAACTGCTAAAAGACTTAAGTAATAACCGTCTTCAACTGCCCAGTGTCCCTGATGTGGCAATTAAAATACGGCAGTCTCTCTCTGATGAAAAAAGTAATTTTCGATATATTGCCAATATCATCGCCTCTGATCCTGCTATTACAACAAAAATAATCAAAACAGCAAACAGTGCATTGTATCGTTCAATCCATAAAATTGATGATTGTCAAATGGCCGTTACTCGTCTTGGGACCAAGGTCACTTCACAATTAGTCACCTCATTTAGCATGAAGGAATTATTTAAAACCAAAAATAAAACCTTAAAAAAAAGAATGTTACTGATCTGGAATCACAGTCGTGAGATAGCAGCACTGAGCTTTGTTCTAGCAAAGATAACCCCTGGCTTTAATCCTGAACATGCTTTATTAGCAGGACTGCTGCATGACATTGGTGCCATACCCATTATTACCTATGCAGATAAACACCCTGAATTGTTTGAGAACGTGCCTGATTTTGATCATTTAATTGAACAATTAAAGGGAGAAGTCGGTGCAGCTATTCTCACAAAATGGAACTTTTCTTCTGATTTAGTAACAACGGCAAGAGAAGCAGAAAACTGGTTGCGACAACCTGGTGAAAGACCTGATTACTGTGACATTATCATTGTGGCACAATTACATGCTTTGGCGGGTCAGGCAGAAGCAAAGAATCAACCCCGGCTTGATGAAGTGCCTGCTTTCACAAAGCTTGCACTTGGTCAGCTAACACCTGAATTGAGCATTAAAGTATTAGAGCAAGCAAAAGAACAAGTAAAAGAAACAATTAATCTATTAGCTTAAATATTCGTTTTTTTATAAATTTTTGCTATATTTATAAAAAAACAGATATTAAGCCTAATATTTTATTTTTTTAAAATGAAAAACTTAGTTATTAAAGAGAACTTATAAATATGAACAAACTGACCAAACAATTTAGTTTGCAATCCCTTCTTACTTTTTTAATCTTACTACTGCCTTTTTCTATGGTGATAGCATCGGGAGGTGGCACAACGGCCGATCTCACCTCATCAACATATGGAATCATAGCTGTCATTGTTTTCATACTGGCGTATAGTCTCGTTATTGGAGAAGAATTTTTACACTTAAGAAAGTCCAAACCCGTTTTAATTGCTGCGGGTATTATCTGGATTTTGGTTGGAATGGCATACAATGGTATTGGTGAGCCACATGCTGCAGGAATTGCAGTAAAACATAATATAGAAGAGTATGCAGAGCTTTTACTTTTCTTACTCGCAGCAATGACTTACATCAACGCACTTGAAGAAAGAAACATTTTTGATGCACTACGCGCATGGCTTGTTTCACGTGGATACTCACTTAGAACAGTTTTTTGGATCACAGGTCTACTGGCATTTGTTATTTCACCAATTGCCGATAACTTAACTACAGCTCTACTTATGGCTGCAGTCGCCATGTCTGTTGGAGCAGGAAATAGAATATTTATCGTTCTAGCCTGTATTAATATTGTCGTTGCAGCCAATGCTGGAGGCGCTTTTAGTCCATTTGGTGACATTACCACCCTTATGGTTTGGCAAAAAGGCATCGTTTCATTTCAGCAATTTTTTGCATTAATGTTACCTTCTCTGGTCAATTGGCTGATTCCAGCAGCCATCATGTCTTTCTCTGTTCCAAAAGGAAACCCTGCCCCCATTGAATCAAAAGTGATCGTCAAAAGAGGCGGATATTTCATGATTGCTCTCTTTTTGTTTACGATAGCCATGGCTGTCAGTTTCCACAACTTCCTGCATTTACCACCTGTATTAGGCATGATGACAGGTCTTGGACTACTAAAGTTATTTGCTTTTTATATCAAGAAAAAGGAAGCAGGGACACCTGAAGCTGAATCTTTGGAAAATGCTGATATGTCTAGCCCTGCCCTGCATGCCGAAGAAAAGCCTGTTGGCTATGATATTTTCAGTATTCTGGCAAGAGCAGAGTGGGATACACTGATGTTTTTCTATGGTGTTATCTTATGTGTGGGCGGTTTAGGTACATTAGGTTATCTTGCCATGATTTCAGAAATGATGTATTCAGGCGCAGGCTTTATGGGAACAGGGATAACTGGTGCCAATATCATTGTGGGCGTACTATCAGCCATTGTTGATAATATCCCAGTCATGTTCGCAGTACTGACCATGAACCCAGATATGTCTCTAGGTCAATGGTTGCTTGTTACTTTAACCGCTGGCGTGGGGGGCTCAATGCTTTCAATTGGTTCCGCAGCAGGTGTTGCATTAATGGGACAGGCTCGAGGAATGTATACTTTCTTTGCACATATGAAATGGACCTGGGCAATTGCACTGGGATATGCAGCAAGCATTTGGGTACATATGTGGCTTAATGCCGACTTAATGGATGTGGCAATTAATTCTGCTAAAGCGGCTCAATAAAAGCAATGGTGTTAAATTGAATGAATAGCAAAAAGTGAACTTGAACTTTTTGCTAATTATTCAACATTAATAATGAATCGTGCTACTACCTTAATTGGGGCCCAGTGCCAAAGCCGCTGATTTCAGCGAGAGTAGACGCCATTGAAGCCCCCATTTTATTCGCAAAACGGTCGATAAAACTGTCGGTAACTGTAAAATCTTTTATCTGTTCTGCGCCAATGACTTCGCGAGCAACATAGCTGCTACTGCCCAGCTTATCGACTAATCCTAGCTCAATTGACTGTTCGCCAGTCCAAACATAACCACTAAAGAGAAGTGGATTATCCTTAAGTTTGTCACCTCGGCCTTTTTTAACCACATCAACAAACTGCTTGTGAATATTGGCCAACATTGACTTGGCATGTTCAATGTCATCATCCTGAGGTTTTGTAAATGGATCCAAAAACCCCTTATGTTCACCAGCCGTGTACAAACGACGAGTGACTCCTAGCTTGTCAATGGCATTTTCAAAACCAAAGCTGTTCATTAACACACCAATTGAGCCAACCATGCTGCCTTTATCTGCATAAATTTCATCCGCAGCAGCAGCCATGTAATAACCTCCTGAAGCACACACATCGACAATCACAGCATAAAGCTTAATATCAGAGTGCAACTCTTTTAATCGATAGATTTCATCATTGACATAGGCTGACTGAACAGGGCTACCACCTGGTGTATTCATACGCAGAATGACACCCTTGGTATTTTTATCATTAAAAGCTTTACGTAATGCAGTAATAACATTATCAGCACTGGCTTTAGAATCTGCAGAGATAACGCCTTCAACATTCACTACCGCAGTATGACCTTCGCCGACTTTGTCCAATGAGTTAGAGTCAAAGGGAGAATAAAATAAGACTCCAAAAACAATAATATAAGTTAAAAAAGCAAGTTTAAAGAATATCCCCCAGCGTCGAGTAGTACGTCTTTCTTTTAATGCTGCCAAAGCCAGATCTTCAACCAGTTTCTTTTCCCAACCCGATTTGGAGGTCATGTTTTCATAGTCATCATTCAGTTTAATTTCATCTTTATCCATCTATATTTACCTAAATAGTTATCTAAATTATATTATCAATCTTATTTTTTATTATTAAATTAAAGACATCCACTCATAGCAATAATTTCATTTATATCATCGCTATAACAGTGCATTTCTATAGAAATATTACCCTGAAGAATGGACAGGAAGAGTTTGTTCGAAAGTAGTTAGTGCTTGATATCGCACTTTAATAACCAGTCAGACATTTCCATAATACTATCAACACATGTTAAGGGCTTATGTTTTAAAATATCACTTTTATCATGGACACCGTAGCTTACTGCTAATGTATCCATACCGAGTGAGCTTGCCATTAGCATATCATACTCCGTATCCCCCACCATAATAGCATCATCAACCATGACTCCAAATTCATCTAACAATTCTTCTAACATTTGAGGGTGAGGCTTTGAACGTGTTTCATCAGCACACCGACTGCCATGAAATAAATGCTTCAAATCAGTTTCATCTAAAACTGGCTCAAGCCCTCTTCTGGCCTTACCTGTTGCAATAGCAAGCATGAAGCCTTTATCATTTAATTGCTCCAGCATGGATCGAACATGAGCAAACAAACCTGATGGCGTATCATTGGCTGTTAAAAAATGATAGCGATAACGGTCGGCAAAGAAAGTAACTTGTTCTGATGCTAATTGAGGGTATAAACTGGATATTGCTTCGTTCAAACCCAAACCTATCACATTTTTCAATTTATTATCGTTTAATTGGTTTAACTTCAAGTCTTGCGCTGCGCATTTAAGACAGGACACAATTCTTGCCTGAGAATCCATCAAAGTGCCATCCCAGTCAAAGATAATTAATTTATATGAAGGCATTTTTTCTACTTAAAATCGTTAAAGTTTATTTTTACGGTATCTTAAAGTGATTTAAAATTTTTACCATTAATTATTTTATAATAGATAAAAAATTGACTAAATCATCACTTAAAGGCGCTTTAATCGTCATATTTTTACCAGAACTGGGATGTTTGAAGGTAATTTGGGCCGAGTGCAGAAATAAACGCTTTAATCCACGGTCTTTTAAGCGTTTATTACAGGCAAAATTTCCATATTTGCTGTCACCCGCGACATTGTGACCTAAAAACTTAGAATGTACTCGTATCTGATGCGTACGGCCTGTCACAATTTTTACTTCAACCAATGCCGTGTCACTAAAACGTTCTATCACAGAAAAAAAGCTGGTGGACTCTTTACCTTGCTGATCAACACGCACAAATCGCTCGCCTGATTTAAGTTCTTCACGTAATAGTGGTGCGGTCACTTTTTCTCTTTTAAAGCCAGGCTGACCGCATAACAATGCTAGATAGCGTTTATCAGTTTGACGATTACGTAATAAATCTTGAATGCTAATCAACGCACTGCGTTTTTTTGCAATGAGTAGACAGCCTGAAGTGTCTTTATCAAGACGATGGATTAATTCCAAAAATTTTTGTTCTGGCTTTAAAGCACGCATGGCTTCAATAATGCCATAACTCACCCCACTCCCGCCATGAACAGCTACACCACTGGGTTTGTTAATAGCCAATAAGTTTGAATCTTCAAATAAGATAGCATTTTCCATCAATGTTAATAAGGATCGACCAGGTGCAGGCAACGCCTTTTTTTCGGCCAGCCTGACTGGGGGGATTCTCACTGAATCACCATATTTCAGTTTATACGTTTGCTTAATACGCCCTTTATTTACTCGAACTTCACCTTTTCTTATAATTTTATAAATATGGCCTTTGGGTACCCCTTTGAGCTGACTTAACAGAAAGTTATCAATCCGCTGCCCTGCATTTTGGGCATCAATTTCGACAAATCTGACTGAATGATTTATTTTTTTAAGATTCATACAATATTTCTGTGATTATACGTTGATGGAATTGATTTCAGCTGTTATATTGAAGCGGTTAAAACTTCAGTTCATATGTAACTTATACTATTGAGTTTATTAGAAATTTACTCTCTCTTAGAAAAGAAGCAATATGAGCATAACAATTAATATTAAATAGGCCTTGCTAAACATTTTAAAGTGGTTGAGAACATTATTGAGACTCAAGCAACTGATGGCAACTATAGCAGCAACTATGCAAACTCTAATTTTACCCAATTTTGGCTAAATTTACGATGAATAGAATCTATTTTTACAATTTAAGTTTTATGCAAAAGAAGATTTAACCAACGAGAAGTGCTAAAGAGTTTATTAGTACTGAAAAGAAGTACCATGAATATTTTTATGATATTGGTCAGGCGATTATTGTCAGTTAAAGACATCTTACTTGAAGATGTAAGGCGACGGAAAAACTCAGCTCTGTAGTGTTAACAAAATGTTGACAGAGCCCATGTTTAAAACCAGTAAACCCCAATTTTAACAATAACCTCCCAAAATTAAAGCCAAGTAAAATCATTAACAATGGTTCATGGAAATAAAAATAATTTATAGCTCCTGTATGAAGTTTACAGGGATAGTAACAATGACAATGATTATTCTGATAACAAACATCAAAAATGTTTATTGCCAGAATTCTAACAACTTTAATTAATGTGTTTGTAATACAGAGCATTTTAATCACAATTATTGAATTAACCTGATTTGTATTTAATAAACTCATGCGTTCAATATAATATGTGGCTCAAATTGCCCATACGATTGCTTGAATTGACAGAGAGCACATTTATAATTAAAACAGTTAAACTTTGAGTTTTCTCATTAAAAGTTTGATAAAACATATAGTTATTCAAGTTTTATTAAACAGCCATGTGAAATAAAGTATAAACATTTTTCTAAGTTATTGACCTTCCCTTTTACATAAGCAATGTTGCTTATAAACTTTATATCGTTGAGCCCAAAAGTTTTGAGCATAACAATATGAAAAGAATGTTATTTAACGCCACGCAACCTGAAGAGTTGCGTGTTGCACTGGTTGACGGCCAACATCTATTTAATCTAGATATTGAAACCACCCAAAGAACACAAAAAAAAGCCAATATATACAAAGCAAGAATTACCCGCGTTGAGCCCAGTCTCGAGGCAGCCTTTGTTGATTATGGTTCAGACCGACATGGTTTTCTTCCCCTTAAAGACGTCTCGCGCCAATATTTTAGAAAGTCCGTAGAACGTGGAAAACGCCCAAACATTGCCGAGTTACTACAAGAAGGCATGGAAGTCGTTGTCCAGGTTGATAAAGAAGAGCGCGGCAATAAAGGCGCTGCACTGACTACTTTTATCAGTCTTCCTGGCCGTTATCTGGTCTTGATGCCTAACAATCCCAGAGCTGGTGGTATTTCCAGACGAATTGAAGGTGAAGAACGTTCTGAATTAAAAGAAATCCTCAGTCAATTGAATGTACCAGAGTCAATGGGTTTAATTGTTCGTACGGCTGGAATTGGCAAAAGCATTGAAGAACTTCAACTGGATCTGGATTATCTTTTACACCTATGGACAGCCATTGATACCGCTTCTGCAGAACGAAAATCTCCTTTTCTTATCTATCAGGAAAGTAATATTGTTATTCGCGCCATTCGTGACAATTTACGCTCAGATATCACTGAAATCATCATTGATGAAGAAAAAACCTATAAAGAAGCTTATGATTTCATGCAACGAGTCATGCCGCAGCACCTTCACAAGGTCAAACTGTACAGTGACAGAATCCCATTATTTTCTCGCTATCAGATAGAATCTCAAATTGAAACAGCATTCCAGCGTGAGGTCAACCTCCCTTCTGGTGGTGCTATCGTTATTGATCATACAGAAGCTTTGATTTCAATTGATATTAACTCTGCACGAGCCACCAGAGGCAGCGACATTGAAGAAACAGCTCTCAATACAAACCTTGAAGCTGCAGATGAAGTTGCCCGTCAATTGCGTTTACGCGATCTGGGTGGTTTAGTTGTTATTGATTTCATCGATATGTCACCGACAAAAAATCAGCGCGCCGTTGAAAACAGAATGAAAGATGCCTTAAAGCTGGACCGCGCACGGGTTCAGGTCGGTCGTATTTCACGTTTTGGCTTACTGGAAATGTCTCGTCAACGTCTTAAGCCTTCCTTAGGTGAGTCCAGTCAAATCACTTGTCCTCGCTGTACTGGTCATGGAACCATTCGTGGAATTGATTCACTTGGCTTGTCAGTATTACGAATTCTTGAAGAAGAATCAATGAAGGAAAATACTGGACGGATTTTAGCTCAATTGCCCGTAAATGTTGCTACATTTTTACTGAATGATAAGCGTGATATTATTAGTGAGATTGAAACACGTCAAAAAATTACCATTACTTTGATTCCAAATGAAAGTCTGGTAACACCTCATTATCGTATAGAACGTATACGAAATGATGAAAATATGACAGAAGAATATCAGGTTAACAGCTATAACTTCAATCGCATCCTGGATGATGATGAGGCAAACGGCCTAATTCAAGAACCTGCAAAATATGAAGAACCTGCTGTTAAAGCGCCAACGTCACTTCAACCTCAAAAAGAGACTCAACCACTCACATTGGTAAGACGCATTTGGACATCGCTATTTAATCGTGGTGATTCAGATGAGCCTGAAACAATTGACACTCCGCCAACAAAACCTAGAACTCAATCAAAGCCAGCGTACAATGATAGAAAAGGCTCTCAACGCAAAAACAACGACAAACGTGATGGTAAAAAGAGATCACCAAAACAAAACAAACGTGATGATAACAGGAGTGGTCAAAAAACGAATAATAAAAGTAGAAATCAGCAAACAAACAAATCACCTGCTGTAGCCAATGCCGAAACTCCCGCTATTTTTTCCTCTTCAGATGATAAGGCGACAACTGATAATAAACCATCTAAGAAGCAGGGTTCAAGCAATAAAGGGCGTAGAAAAGCAGATACCAATGGGAAAAACCAACAATCAAATAAGAAGCAAAACAATGCCAATACTGATGGTTCAAACGAAGCAACAGTAAAAGCACCCGATACAAGAAAACAAGCTCAGAGCAGCAGTTCTCATAATAATGTAGCTCAGACAAATCCTGCCACTGAAACAACGACTCAAGCACCTTTAGCTTCAACTGTTGACTCAACAACACATGAGGCCAATGTAACAGAAGCAAGCGAGCCAACAGCAGCCTCCACAGAGAGCAGCAACGAGGATTCAAACAAAAAGAAATCATTACGAGGCCCTGGATCACGTCGTACTGGTCGTAGAACTTCTACACGGAAGCAAGCCACTAAGAAAGAACCAGTTTCTGCCAATATAGAAATTGTAACAGAGACAAGCTCTTTGCCTAAATCTCAGGAATCAATAGCTAAAACAGAGGTTTCTCAATTGAATGAACAGCCTCAGGCTGTTGCTGAAAACACAGTGGCTGATGTAAAACAAGCAACACCTGAGAGCGCTCAAAGTAACGAAGCTTCTGATGAAAAATCAGCGCCTCCAAAGAAAGCCGCTAAGAAGAAAGCACGCCGAAAAACAGCGACAAAAAAGAAAGTCGCTAGACCTAAGGCCAAAGTGAGTAGTGCAACGGAAGATTCCAGCACAACAAATACTGCTGCCTCTGTGAATAAAGAATCCTCTAGTGGCAATGAGCCCTCAGCAAGTAAGGAGCCTTCAGCAAGTAAGGAGCCTTCAGCAAGTAAGGAGCCTTCAGTAAGTAAGGAGCCTTCAGCAAATAAGGAGCCCTCAGCAAGTAAAGAGCCCTCAGCAAGTAAAGAGCCTTCTGCAGATAAAAAACCAGCAGCACCCAAGAAATCAGCCCCTAAAAAGGCTTCTGCCAGCAAAAAGAAAGCAATTGTAAAAGAGACATCAACTGAAGAAAAACCTGCTCCTCAAAAAGAAAGCTCTGAAACTGCTCAAACCACTTCTGCACCAGAAAAACCTAAAAAGACATCTGGTCGCCGTGGAAGAAGAGCACGAACTTCTACAGGTTTAGGAGGTTCGAGCAATACCTCTTCATCCTTAGTTGATAAACGAGATAGCAAGGGATCTAAGTAAAATATTTTGGCTGTACTTTCTTTAATTTGATATTCATAATAAAGAAAGTAAATATAAAAAAGGGACGTTCATAAGAACGTCCCTTTTTTATTGATGCCAAAATCACCTCAGTATTTAAGATAATTCTTTACTTTTGATCTCGTCTAAAAGTCCTTTGCTGGCAATCTTGACCATATCAAAGACATTTTCAAATCCTTTAATTCCGCCATAATAAGGATCAGGCACTTCATTTAAAGGATGTCCTGGTGCATAATCAAGAAATAATCTTATTTTGGCCTGTAATTCTTCAGGACAAATTTGAAGCAAAGAATGATAATTATCACTGTCCATAGGAAGGATATAGTCATAATGTGTAAAATCAGCAATTTCCACTTTACGGCCGCGTATATAGTTCAAATCAACTCCATGACTCGATGCCGTATCTTGAGCTCGTTTATCAGGTTTAGAGCCTACATGGTAGGCATGAGTTCCTGCAGAATCAATTTCAAAGGATTGAGTTAAATTTTCTGCACCCACTAAATGTTCAAAAACACCATGTGCTGTTGGCGAGCGACAAATGTTGCCCATGCAGATAAAAAGAACTTTAATTTTTTTCATTTGATAATCTTCAATTTACTGACAAAAAAACGTTAAGTTAATTGTCATCAGATATTATTCATCTGTTGCCAAAGAACGTGCTTCTGACTCAAGCATCACAGGAATGTCATCACGAATGGGAAAAGCCAGTTTATCTTTTTGACAAATCAACTCACTATTTTCTTTATTGTAGTCTAATTCACCTTTACAGACTGGACAAGCCAGAATATCAAGTAATTTTTTATCCACTATAGGGCCTCATTTAACGAATAGATTTAGGAAACAGTTTTATATGTTTGCAGTTGATTTACAATTTTATTAATCAGCAAACTATCAACCTTCGCATTAATTGGTAAGTACCATGAATCAGCCATTGATTCTTGAGTCACAAGAGATTGGCATTTTACAGCATCTTTTTCTGTCATAATGATTGGATGTGGTTCGTCAAAAACCAAATCGGATGAATGATATTCATAGTGATCAGTAAAAGGATGTTCTATTACTAATAACCCATGATGCTCTAAAAGCTTAAAAAAATGTTGAGGCTCACCAATACCTGCGACTGCATGAACAATTTTACCCTTAAAATCTAACAGTGTCATTGATTGTCGATCTTTGTCTGACAATGGTCTTAATGATGATGCCTCATAATCCATTAAAAACTCTTTTTTTGACAGTCTCCGAGTTAAAGTTTCAGACTGAAAACGAGAAACATTATAAACAATATAATCAATTGATTGTAAGCGGCTCATTCTTTCTCTTAGAGGTCCTGCAGGCAAGCATAGCTTGTTACCATAAAGGCGCATTGCATCTGTCACATTAATTTCTAAGAAACGGGACATCGCATAATGCTGTAAACCATCATCACTGATAATCACATCGCAGTCGGTATCCTGAATCATTTTTTCAACAGCACGTGAACGTATAGGATCAACAATAACAGGACACTGGGTCGACTTATGAATGAGAAAAGGTTCATCACCAAATAACAAAACTTCTTGCTTAAGGTTAACCTGACGTGGCCATGAACCTTTTCTGGCACCATAACCACGACTGACGACACCAGGGCGATAACCTGCCAGCTTTAATTGCTCGACCAGCCAAACAACAAAGGGAGTTTTACCATTGCCACCAATATAAATATTACCCACTACAATAACAGGTACAGATGATGTTGAGGATTTAAATAAGCCATAACGATAGAAAATACGTCTTATGCTTACAAGAAAACAAAAGAGAAGACTGATAGGAAATAATGACACGCTGACAATATTTAAATTTTGCCAGTAATGAGTAATGGGTTTCATTAATTGAAACGACTCAAAGTGATGTTATTTGCCAATATAAAGATGTAATTCCTGTTTACAAACTGAGGAACATACTTCCTATAGAAATCAAAAAAAAAATAAGCAATATCGGCAAGAGTAGGCATGGTTTATTGGTCTGGCTTTACTGCCGAAAAAGAAATGTGTATAAATCCCATCTGGCGAGAGGCATCCATTGCAGTCATTACAGCCTGATGTGGTGTATTTTTATCTGCCGAAATAATCACTCTGGGTTCATTTTCATTGCCAGCTGCTTCACGCAAAGCTCTTAGTAAAGTTTCGATTTGAGTGTTAATAATCTCATTGCCATTAATCGTAAATTTACCCGTTGGGCCAATAAAAATTTCAATTTCGACTTTTTCAGATTCTGTAATTTCACCACTGGCTTCAGGTAATTCAATATTGAGTTCAGATTGACGATCAAAGGTCGTTGAAACCATAAAAAAGATCAACAATAAAAACACAACATCAATTAAAGGTGTGACATTAACATCCAACTCTTCGGGTTTATGAGGACGAAAATTCATATTATGATCTCTTGTCCGTACGATCACCATGGACGACTTCAACCAAATAAACGGCCTGAGCTTCCATTTTCAATAATAGTTCATCAACACGACCACGAAAAAAACGATAAAACATTACACTGGGAATGGCCACTGATAAACCTGCCGCTGTCGTTAATAGTGCTTCTGATATTCCATCCGCTAAAATTTTAGGATCACCAACTCCCAGACTGGTAATAACAGCAAAGACTTTAATCATTCCAATCACAGTACCTAATAGACCCAGCAAAGGTGTAATGGATGCAATAGTTCCCAAGGTGTTTAAAAAACGTTCCAGATCAAGAACAACCTGTCTACCCTCTTCTTCTATACTTTCTTTCATTAATTCACGCTGGTTATTCATATTACGCAGACCTGCTGCCAGAATACGACCTAAGGGTGAATTATTGTAAAGTTTATTTATGGCTTCATTAGTAATTCGTTTCTTTTGATGAAGCTTAATAATTTGATCAGTTAAATTAGGCGGGGCAATATTTTTCTCTCGTAAAGTCCAGAAACGTTCAACCACAATGGTAAAAGCCAAAATAGAACATAGAATAATTGGGGCCATTATCCAGCCACCAGATAAAATTAATTCAAACACAATTTTCCCTTACTAAACCTAAAATGAAATATTTGCTAAAAAGATGCCAAGAGATAAAAAAACAACAAACTGTTTAAATCAGGTTGTGAAACAGTCACCACCACTAAAGTTTGATTATTGTTCGATGCCAGATTCGTTGTTGTTCCACTCGATATTCAGTTACTGAAAATGAATTATTGGTCATATTGCTCTTAATATCAATAGCCCCGTTGATTGTATTATATAATTTCACCTTCATTTTCTTATAGCGTTTGATCACCTTTGCTGAGGGGTGATGAAAACGGTTTCGATATCCATATGAAAATAACGCAATTTCAGGCTGTAATTGCTTTAAAAAATCAGCTGATGATGAAGTTCTACTTCCATGATGAGGCACTTGCAACACATTGGTATAGAGTTGAGGATAATCCATAAGCAATTGTTTTTCTATCTTTTTTTCAATATCGCCCGTTAATAAAATGCGTTTATTTTTAGAGGTAGTAATCAGTAAGACACAGGAATGATTATTATTTTTTTCATTCAATTGGTGTGCTTGTGGTGATAGAACCTGGAAATGAACATCATTCCACCGCCAATTTTGTCCTGTAAAACATTGCTCAACAGGATAGTTTACACTTGTTTTTTTTATTTTTGTTTTAGCCAAATTTGAGGATGATTTCACACTTAAAAAGGCTGGCTCTCCTGCCAATACTTCTTTTACGGGCACTTGGTCAATGAGCTCTGAAAAAGACCCGGCATGATCTTTATCTGAATGACTGATAACAAGTTTATCAATTGACTTTATCCCTTTTAATCTAAAATAAGGAATAATCACATTATCTGCCATATTAAACTGTTCGCTGTATTTATCACCAACATCGTAAACTAAAACATGCTCTCTAGTCCGTAAAACCATAGAAAGTCCCTGCCCGACATCCAACATAGTCAATTGTACCTGTCCTTCAGGTATTTTTTCTGCTTCAACAAAAAATACAGGTACAATCAATAAGATACCAAGCCAACGCCCATGCCAACCTGAGGGCATCAACATCCAGAGGCACCCAATGATGACCATCAATGAAACTATAAGTGATGGCTCTGCTATATAAATGAGGCTTTCAGGCCATTGGCTTAACTCTTGCAGACACCAAAAGAGGAATTCAATAGGCCATTCTAATAAGCGAAATAAAAGCAGGCCCAAAGGCTCTATAATAAACAGTGCTACTGAGGCAAATAAGGTTAAAGGTACAATGACCAGACTCATTAAAGGCACCGCTAGAAGGTTTGCTAGTGGTGATATTAATGAAAACTGATGAAACAAAAGGGTTAACGCAGGCAATAAACCAATAAATATTGCAAATTGAAGCCAGCCAAATTGATACAATTTATTCCTTCTCTCATCAACGACTGCAAGACGACTGGATACTGTAAATAAGATAATAGCAACGGCTCCAAAAGACAGCCAGAACCCAGGAGACAAAACACTTAAGGGATCAAAAAGCACCACCAACAGACAGGCTAACAACAAAATATAACTTGGTAAAAATTCTCGTTTAAACATAATGGCCAGAAAGACCACGGACAGCATTATTAAAGCTCTTTGAGTGGGTATGGCAAAGCCTGCTAAAGCAGCATAAATTATTGCCGTGAACAAAGCCATAATGGATGCAATGTATGAGGCAGGATATTTTAAATTCAACCTCGAAATTGAGCGCCAAATTGAATAAACAATTACCCAGATGAGTGAAGACATTAAACCGATATGCAAGCCTGAGATAGCAATCAAATGATTCGTCCCTGTCCGTAAAAATGCCTGCCATTGCCCAGCTTTAATATCATGTCTAATACCAATTGCCAATGCTTTGACTAGACCGATATAAGGGTAATCAACAAGAGCAGTATCCAATCGAGTAGAGACCGTCTGTCTCAAGCTGACAATTTGTTTTTTAAAAAAAGATAAATCTGAATCATCCAGAAGTTGACCTTCTCGCACATAACCTGTAGCAATAATGCGATTTTGAAAAAGCCATTTTTCGTAGTCAAAGTTTCCATTTAAAAGTCCATTTGGTTTTTTTAAGCGAATTTTTAAATTCCAATTCTGACCACTTTGTAAATTTTTATAAGAGTGATACCAGTTCAAACGAACCTTAGCAGTGAACGACTCATCCCATTGTTGCAGAGATTGAGAGTTTTCTCGAGGGGGATTTAACTTTCTAGAAATAATGAAAAAATCAAAACTTTGTTTTTTATCCGTTTTTTTTGGAATTGAATCAATATATCCATTAACTTCAATTGTTTTACCTTCTAGTTGCCTCAGATCAAGTACAGGATATAATTCATTAACATAAAATGCAGTGTATGCACTGCCCACTAAAAAGGCTAAAACAATATTGCTGATGGTTTTAAAAGAATCCGATTTTATAAATACGGGATAAATCTTTATTGTTGAACTAACAATAATCACACGAGCTTTGTATAATATAAGAATCAGTGCAATTAAAAGCCCCCAAACAAACGGGTGCTGTGAAAAAATTAACCCTAAGGGCTCATTTGCTCTGTCATCAAGCTTTAAATCATTATTTAAGCTAAAATTATTTAGAAAAGAAAAATTAAGTGGCCATCGGTTTAAAGGCCAGTAGAGTACGCATATATTTCCAATGAGAAACGCGACAATCCTTGTTCGCATATGGCTGATCCTTAAATGATATTTCTTATATGGGGTCTTGAAAAATGTGCTTCACTGACAATCATTCTTTATTTTGAGTAAGACATTTTATTATGCCAAAAAGAATTATAAAAAAATATATGCCTGATCATCACACCATCAGGGAACATAAACATTTACAAATTTTTGGCAAACTCTTGCATGATGGTAATCTATGGCATTTTAACCGACGCTCTGTTTCTGGTGCATTTGCAGTTGGGATTTTTTGCGCCTTTATACCACTGCCTCTACAAATGGTGATTGCTGCTGCCATTGCTATCATGATACGCGTTAATCTGCCAATTTCCGTATCCCTCGTCTGGCTAACGAACCCAATTACGATGCCTCCCATCTTTTATTCCGCCTATAAAGTAGGCGCATTTGTTATGGGACAAGCAGCCCTAACCAGTGACTATAAACTCACAGCAGAATGGTTTAGCGAGCAACTCCACCTCATTTGGCAACCTTTTTTACTCGGCTGCCTAATCTGCGGTATCATCAGTGCTTTCATTGCTTATATCGTTATACGTTTACTCTGGCGATTACACATCATCCATCATATAAAAGAACGCCGACTTAGGAAAGGTAATGTTGAATGATGAATTAAAACACTGCTTCTACTACGACATCAGATTTTACTGATTTGGCAAGAAAGCATTTATCATGTGATTGGTGGTGAATTTTCTCAATGGTTGCTCGATCAACCTCTACCCCTTCAGCAAAAAAAACTTCAGGCCTGATAATCACTTTACTGATCACCAAATCACCCTGCTCGTCCTGTTCAAGAAAAGCAGTCGCATTGTCAACGTAATCTTGCACAACAAGACGTTTTTTGGAGCAAATTGCAATAAAGAATAACATATGACAACTGGACAGTGCGGCTGCAAAGGCACGCTCTGGATCGGCACACTCAGGATTACCTAAGAATTGTGGTGCCGATGACGCATTGACAATTAACCCATCGCCAAAGTCCCATTGGTGATCTCGATTATAATCTTTATAAGCAAAGGATTCTGTTTGTTTGGTCCACGTCAATTTTATATTATGTTCAGACATTTTAAATACCTATAAAAATACTCTATTTACCCACTTCTATTTTAAATGGAATCCATTGGTTAACCACTTTATTTACAACTCCCTTACTTTGCATTTCTGCTAAAGCTTTATTCAATTTATCTAATAAAGCTTTATTGCCTTTTTTAACCACCCAGGCCAGTGGTTCATCTGTCATGTATTCATATAAACCAAATAATGATTTGTCTTGAGTTTTAGGAAGTACAGTATATTGCCAAATAGTTGGAGCATCATGAATAAAATAATCAATTTTATCCGATTTAAGGGCCAAAACTCCCTCTTGTACACTATTAAATATTAAAACCTGAGAACCTGAAAATTCACTTTCAGCAAACGTTTGACCTGTCGTTTTTGTTTCAACACCAAAACGTTTTCCTGCAGAATACATACTCATTTTAGAGGACAGACTCATTATATTATCGGCCTTTATTAACACCATTTGACCAATAGTCATATAAGAATGAGTAAAAGCAACTCTCTCTTTTCTTTTGTCAGTCACGGAAACACCTGACATTACAACATCAATTTTATTCTCTATTAAGGCATTCTCTAGGTCATCCCAAGGCATTTCAATTAATTTAATGTGCATACCACTGGTTTCACCAACAGACTTAGCAAGATCAGCTTCTATACCCATTATTTGCCCATTATCCTTAAATGCCACAGGTGGATAATTGGTAGAAATACCGACCCTAAGCGTTTCTGAATGTGCAAAGCTTCCTAAAAATTGAAGAGAAATGATGGTAAAAAGTAAAAAAAGACGTTTCATCAAGTAACCTTAAAATTTGTTTATGGAATATTATTATTCATCCCCATTTTTATAATAAACAAGTGTTCTGTCAAGCAGACATTCGCTAAAAAGAGATTAAGAAAACAGAACACTCTGAAAAAATGAATGTTAAGTAACGAGAGAAATTAAAAGCAAATTCCAGGAAATCAAATTCGAACTAAATAAAGTAGGATTGTCATTTTATATCAGTGAATGACATATATAAAATGCGGTATGAGATGTCAATTAATGAAATGACCCAATAAGACTCAGTAATTGAGGGGAGACTTAAAAAATTTACGAGCTTAAATATCTTCATCAATATTGATGAGATGTCCCTGCTTTTTAGCTTTCTTGATCATTTTTGTGATGACTTTGTATTCTTTACACAGATTATAAACCGCCTGGCTTTTTTTATTCTTTTTTGACTCTGTTTTCATTTCCTGTTTAAGCTCAGATTTCTTTTCTTCTAAAGATAAAATAATTTTGACTAACTTATCATACTTCTTTTTTTGCTTCTTTTTCGATTGGTCAAAAAAATCATCAAACTTGCTCAACAATTTTTTAATATTCATATTCATCCCCTAATTCAATGATCTCCTGATCTTTAACCCAAAGGACAGAAGCAGTTTTAAGTAATTTTTTGCTAATACTATAAGTAAATCCCATATCATTAATTAAAGATGATGCCATCTTTGAATCAATTTTATTATCTCTAATTAACATATCAATGTTTTTGCTCATACTGATTTCATTATCATTGCCCTTTTCTTTCAGTACACCAATATGTGTCATAATTTCAGTGGAATCATCAGAAGAATGCCTCATTTGTTCGATTTCACGAAATATTGTCACCAACTCTTCTCGTAACTTATTATATTCATGTATCATGAACCAATTATTACTTTTAGTAAAAAAATTCAAATTTCTTTGTAACTCTCTAATATCTTTAACCATTTCAATGATATTTCTGGCGGTTAATTTTAACTCATAGACTCGATTATTGCCTTCTTCATCCATAAAACTCTGTGATCTTGATGAATAATGTAAAATTTCACTGTACAGATTTTTAATTTCTTGATGATAGACTTCATCAATATTTATATCAAAAGGTAAATTCGATTTTTCTACAACATCTTGAACATTTTGATCTGAAAATATTTCTTTTCGATGTAAGTTCATTGCATGAACAATAGCTTCAATGGACTTATCGTAGAGATGTATGGTTTCTTTTCGTATGGATTCTAGTGCTGAGGCTGGAATTTCCATGACCTCATCAGTCAGATATTTAGGTTTACCGCGTCCTTTTTCCTTAGTGCAAAATAATGTTTCCAAAAAATTAACCAGTATTTTAATAAATGGAGCAACGGCGACGACCCCCAAAATATTAAAAATGGTATGAAACAGAGCTAATTTCATAGCAAAATCATCTTCTCTTATAGAGAGTAAAGGGGCAAGCGAGTCAACCAGATCTTTCAATTGATAAATGAAAACAACGGCAAGAAGTCCAGTGATCATATTAAAAATCAAATGAGCAACGGCTAAGCGTTTACCATTCTTATTAGAAGCCAAAGAGCCTAAAACAGCAGTCACTGTCGTGCCTACATTGGCTCCTATCGCTAAAGACAGTGCATTAATGTAATCAATTTGTCCAGTGGCAAGAGCAGTAATAATTATGGCCATAGTGGCACTACTCGACTGTATTACCACTGTCGCGGTTGCACCAAAAAGAATATAAACAAAAACGCCTAAATAGCCTGCCATTGCATACTCAGCAAGATTAAGACCTTCCTTGAGGGTTTCAAACCCCTCTTTCATATAAGAAATGCCAAGAAAAATAAATCCCAGGCCAATCAAAACACTACCCAAGCCTTTATAGCTATTATGTTTTGAAAACTGCATGATTACTCCAAAAATCAGCATGGGTAATGCATATTGAGCAATTTTAATTTTTAAACCTAAAGAAGAAACTAACCAGGCGGTCGTCGTTGTTCCTATATTTGACCCAAAGACAACACCAACAGCTGAAGTCAATCCCATAAGCTCTGCAGATAGAAATGAAATAATAATCACCGAAACCAGTGAAGAGCTTTGTACAACCGAGGTTGCTAAAAAGCCTGTGCCAATAGCTCTAGGTGTCGTACTGGTAAATTTTTGAAGAACTGTTTCCAGAGCTCCACCACTAAACAGTTTGAAGCCACTTTCCATATAATGCATGCCTATCAAAAAGATAGCGATACCAGCAATAATTGTTTTAGCATCATTGTTAGAAACAACAAACCAGGCAAAGAACAAAAACAGTAAAGGGGTAATAATTTGCTTTAACATAAAGGTCTACACTTCAATAAGGCTAAAATTTGAACATCTATTCATAAAAATAGATTAGCAGTAAAATGCAGTTATTTACAGACCAAAATCCATTTTCATTTCTGGAAACTGTAAAATTGCTTTTTTATTTTTCTTAAAGAGATAGAAACTTTTGTACAGGACAAAGGTCAGCCAAACATAATTTAGCAGCATAAAAAATCCTGCCAATACTACCAGTTGACTCCAGAAAATAGAAAATACTAAGAGCAATAAAGAACTAGTATGAAGCTTAAATTGAATTTGTGATTGTTTCATACTTATAATTTGCTTCATATTAAAAACCAATTTAGGCTCATAAGACATAGATTCAGGGTGTTTAAATGATAGATTTTGTAAGTTAAGATAGATCAAAAAAGGCACAATTTTTTGCAACATCCCAATAATAGCTGACACAGCAAGCCCATAGATTAGAAACACTCCCCAGACAAAGTCAAATTGAGTTTTATAATGCAGCGTTTCCGTATTAGGCCACAGATGAAAAACCCACCAGGTTAAAATAACAAATAACATCGAAAATAAAGAAAGACGAAAAAAATTGATAGTGGTATCAGGAATTTTACGTTTACGTAAATGCACTAATCTCAAAATATAAACTGCAAAAAAAACCAGTTCAAATGAAAGTGCTAAATAGATGAGTTCTTTAATCCAATTTGCGAAACCAATCGAATAGATTGAAGTTAATGAAATCACAATCAGAGTGAATAGTATAAAGACTGACAAGGTTTTCAAAGAACGGACAGAAAATTCAGGCGTCACAAAAAACATCGGAATGACCTGTGAACTGACAGCAATGATGAGCAAAACAACCCAGCCAATCAGCCCCCACAAAGCATGGATATCAGTATACTGCCGATAAATAATACCTGATTCGGGATAGGCGTATGCCAAAAGCATCATTAATCCCAAAAAAATTGTCACAATTAGCACAAAAGAAAGAATTCGTATCATAAATATGATGAGTTGGCCTTCAAATTTTGTAATAACTAATGAAATTATCGATAAAGCAAACAGTGATACAGACAGACTGAGAAATGCCAAGGCCAGCCAATAAAACACATCCAGGTAGGTAACAAAACCTGTAGCCAAAAAGAGTGTTCCCAAAGTAAGCCCAAGGTGAATAGTAAAGATATAGGCTTTATTCCCTGGTATGAACTGCCCAATCATAACGGGAATAAATTGATACAAAGCACCAATCATCACCATCAACATAAAACCCAGTGTCAATAAATGAGTTAACGCTAAAGTGCCGGGCAACCAACGTGAACCCCAAAGTTCTGAACCATAAAATAAAATGAACGATGCAGCCAGCAGACCAAAGATAGGCGCTGTAAGAAAAAACCTTAAAGGAATGAGTATGGGAGGAATGGTGTTGAGTGATAGGCCCTTGGTGTTCATATGATATTCATAAGAGGTATTCGAAAGAACGCCTTATTTAAAAGCATTTAAGCAATATTCATTGACGGATGAATCTTTCTTGCTCCATATCATAATTTCCCATGAAACACTGTCAATTGAGCTTTCTTCAGAAATGTCTATTTTGTTTTGAACTGTCCCTGCTTTATAGTCATAACCATTTTCATTTAAAAATTGTAATAAAGGCAATGGTTTCTTTCTGTGGAGCATGCGAATATATTCTCCAGCTTTCATTTGACTTAAAAGTTGAATCACCTCCTCAAAGGGTTGAGGTGCTTCATATTCACTGACATCAATTAATAATTCTTTAGGCATAGCAGACAAACATAATAGCCGATATTACAGTAAAGATATTTTATAAACAATCGCTTAGGTGAAAAAGCTAATTATTTAAAACAGCTGATTTAATTTTGGTTCATTCGTTCAACAATTTCCACGGCATTAGGTAAAGATTGATCCGTCATGGGATAAAGAATTTGTTCTTCTTTCATATTGTGTTGTTGCATCGTCACCATTAAGGTTTCTGTCAGAGCCAGAAATTGATCTTTATCTTTGCTGTTTGCCGCTTTATTTGCTTCGTTGACCAAAGCTCGCATTTGTTCATGTTCCATACGCATCATTTGCGTTGGACCGCCTGTCATACCTGTTTTTGACTCAAATTCTGGAAAAAGTATGTCTTCTTCACGAGAAAAATGTTTTTCCAATTCTGCTGCAAATTGATTCCACTGCTCCACACCCAAATCCCAATTATTCTCAGAAATTAATTGTTCAGCTCTGGCAAATTGCTCATCACATTCTTTATGATGACTGGCCATAAATGTACTAATTGTTGATGTTAACAATGAAAACCCCTTACTACCCACTAAAAATTATTATTACCCAAAATTGGTTAATACGACATCTTAAGTGAGGATTTTACAATTATGTATTAAAGTCGCCTTAATCCAGGTCAAGGTTTTTTTTCTGATTGGCCAGTATTTGATGAGAATTACCACGATAAATCACCTTGTTAGGCTTTTTCTCAAGTTGATAATCATACATTGGATCGTAGTAAAGAGACAATAAAGATTCAATCCATATTCGATGTAAAGTAAGCTCACCAGTGGATTTATGTACTTCAAGAGCATCATGCATCTGCTGATTAATTATTTTAAAACGTTCGCCACCAAGACGCTTTTGTACACGATCTAAACTATCAAGAAGATAGTTTGAAAATAAATTAAAAGCATCTTCACCCTGTTTTTGGCTGTCGTTTTGATCGGCAAAATATGATTGATAGTAGGCCTCCAAATCAGTAACATAATCTTTAAGCGTAATATTAATACGGTATTGCAGTTCCTCTTCAAGCACGACAAGATTTGACTGCTTCATTTTTAGCTGCAAGGACTGTGGAATTGAAACCCGTCCAATCATACGGCCTTCATCTTCAAGCCAGAATGTCTTCATTCCATGGGCTCGATATTTCATCAGAGTAATTGCTAGATTATTTTCAAAATCAATTTGGGACGGCTGGCCATCAGGAAAACGTCCAAAACTAGACCCCCTGTGGTGAGCTAATCCTTCCAGGTCTATTGCTCCATTTAACTCCTTTAATAACCAGGTTTTCCCTGTTCCCGTTCGACCACCCAATAAGACAAATTTAGACTCATTGATAGACTGTTCTAATTCATCCAATAAAAAGCGTCTCATGGCTTTATAACCACCATTTATCAGAGGTAAGTCAACACCGCTTTCTTTAAGCCATTGTTGTGTTGTTCTAGAACGCAAGCCACCGCGAAAACAATACAGATAACCATCAGGATGCTCTTTTGCAAAAGCTTGCCATTGTGCAATGCGTTGTTCTTTTATGTCTCCACTGACTAATTCATTCCCCAATTTAATGGCAGCATCCTGACCGTCCGTTTTATACCGAATACCCACTTCATGACGCTCATCATCATTCATAAGAGGATAATTAACAGCATTTGGAAATGCCCCTTGAGCAAATTCAACAGGTGCTCGAACATCCATTAAAGGAATATCATTCAATAAAATTGAACGAATTAAGTCTCTATCAATTGGATTAGACATAAAAAATTAACCTTAAAGGCTTCCGTTTGGCTGAGCCTTAAAAAATGGAGTTCAAGCTAAGCCCATAGACACAATTTATACCCATGAGCTTAAAGAAAAAGGAGCTTATTCTAACAAAAAAAAGTAACTGATACTAGAATAAGTATATCCTTATAAAGTAGTGTATATCAGCATTCCTAGTCAATTCAACTGGATGATTGGGAATTAAAGTGATACAAACATGAAATCAGTTCATTTTAAAGTTTGGGCTTTGTATTGATAGAATAATGAGTATGAAACAGGTGTAGTAAAGAGCTTGTATACAAAATGATAGTGATAAAATTTAGGCGAAAAAAAAGCCCATAAAAATGAGCTTTTTCTCTTTAAACTTAAAATAATAAACTATTACCTTTAGAGGCAGACTTTTCTGAGCATCTATTTCATAAACATCCCGTTAACGAATTGTGCTTTTGTACAGATTTAGTAAAGTCTAACCACCAG
>JADGEK010000052.1 GCA_016744395.1 Gammaproteobacteria bacterium
CCGACAAATTCTTCACCGCCAAAACGTGACACAAAATCAGTTTCACGTAGGTTTTTACGTAATAAGTCTGCCACCACTTTTAACACTTTATCACCCGCTTGATGCCCATAGGTATCATTAACATTTTTGAAATAATCAATATCCCAAATCATGATAATCAGTGTTGAATTGTAACGTTTCCAACGTGCATATTCTTGTTTAAGACGCTCATCATAAGCCATTCGATTAGGCAATTGAGTCAGTTGATCCAAAAGAGCTTTGTTTTTTGAGTCTAATACTTGCTGCCGCAACTGCCCACTTTCAGTCTCAAGTTCCTGTAGCTGAGCGGAGAGCTTCTTGTTTTTTTCTTCAGCCTGGGCAATACGTTCACTTTCCTTAGAGCGGTGTAAGTCAAGATGACTAAGAATGGTATCCAGGTGTGATTGGACATTTTTTTCCATGTCACCAATATTATTGATAGAGGAAACTGAATCACCAATCCCTTTCACTTGTTCTTTCACCGCATTGTCTAATGCTACTCCATTTTGATAAGATTGCTGATACTCAATTAAACTGTTTTTTAAATACTGGTCCACTTCTTCAAGACGTTCATTTAAATTCTTCAAAAACCGCTCAAATTCTTTTTGTTCTTGCTGAACATTACTGCGCATTTTACTGATCAAGCCTGCAATGAGTTTCAGCGCATTGGGAAGTTCTTCTGTGGTAACACCTTGTGCAAAATCTTCTTTTAATTTCTCAGCTCTATCTTTGACTTCATCTTCAAGCGGTAAAAATTCGATCAATCGAATTAAGAGTTCATTATGCTCCAAAAATTGATTAAGCACTTCTTTTTCATCACTGTCAGGACTGTCCATAATGCCTGAATCATGAAGAATATCCTTCAAGTCATCTAAGAGTACATGAATTTCTTTAGTGGGCTTAATATGAAAAATTTTATCTTTTAATTGCTCTTTCACATCTCCACTGACATCCATACCATCAATAATGGATTCCAGTACATTTTGCACGGTCGTCACAACACTGGTCAGTTGTTCCTGATTAAGTGCATTGTCTTGCCCTGTCTCTTGTCCTTCTTCTGGTGTATCAACTAGTGCATAATTTGTTTTCTTTTCTATGATCTCTTTAGCTGCAATAGCATCACCATGAGATGTAGATTCATGGTTTTCACTAGCTTCTTTTATTGTCTCCTCAGTTGTTTTGTCCTGTGAGTTTTCCTCTTTTGAGCTAACATTTGCAGGATTCTCATTGGCATCTTCTACTTTTTTCACAACCTGATCTTTACTACTGGAGAATAAATTTTTTAAAAAGCCACCACCATTGGGTTGATTTGTTCCATTTTCCTTGCCACTTTCTATGACCGCCTGTTCAACGACATCCGTTAAAAGT
Organism: Gammaproteobacteria bacterium; assembly: GCA_016744395.1. Taxonomy (GTDB): domain Bacteria; phylum Pseudomonadota; class Gammaproteobacteria; order GRL18; family GRL18; genus GRL18. The sequence continues at coordinate 1,387 of JADGEK010000052.1, forward strand.
GCCGTAAAACGTTTTAAGAGCTCACTTTGTTCGAGTGTTTTTTTTGAATTAAGCTCTTTAAGAAGTTTTCGTGATTTTTTCTCTGCTTTTCCTTTTAGATTCATTTGTTTAATAATTCTGACTAAGAAGCCTGCATCACCTGTAGGACCTTCTTTTGACGCCTTCTTTGCAATAGCATCCAGCTTAATAATTTCTTTTGACACACTGTCCAGGATGGCACGAATAACTTGATTATCCTTCCCTTTTCGAATGGCTGTACGCAACTCACCTAAGCCTTGATCTAAATTATCACTATTGCCCTCAGCGGCCAGTGTTAATCTTGAAATTGCCTGTTTAAACAGATCTTCCAATGATTTCCATTTTTTTTCACGATTATCAATCTCTTCCAGGCTATCGTAATATTTTTGCTTCCACTGTAAATTTTTATCCGCCATGATGATTTTCAGATCCTGATTCTATAGAAGTGAATGTTTACTTTTGAATGAATATATTTAGATTTAACTATAATAAAAAAAAACCCATAAAAAAAGGCATAAGGAAAAACCTTATGCCTTTTAGAGTCTTTTTTAAAAAAAAGTGTACTCAAAAATTACTTTTTGGCTTCACTCTCAATTTTTTCTGAAAGAAAATCAACCACTTTAAAGACATTTCCATGCCCTTGAGCCAAAGTTGCATTGGTACGATATTTACCTTGAACAACAACCATCGGCACAGAATCAATACCATAGGTCTTGGTCATTGTTTTTGCTCGACGTGTTTTCGCTGAAACAGTGAAAGAACCTAATGCCTGAGTCAGCTTTTCTTCACTCACACCATTTTTCTCAAAAACCACTTTCAAATCATCAAAAGAGCGCGCCTTTTTGCCATCACCATGCATGGCATCAAAAATAATAGGATGCATTTTTTCCTGAACACCTAACACTTCTGCTGCATAATAAAGCGTAGCCAGTGCCTCCCAGTTATCATTGAAGATGGCGGGAACATGGATGAACTCAATATTATCCGATTTTTTTTCTTTCCATTTTTCAATATGCGGCTCAAAGTTATAACAATGTGGACAAGCGTAGGAGAAAAATTCAATGACTTCCACCTTGCCATCAGTTGGTGCAGATTGAGGCTTCTCTAAAAGTTTATATTCAATGCCTTCATCAAAATCAGCCCAGGCAAAACTGTTCAAACCAAGGGCCATTAGAAGAATCAAAATTTTACGCATATTATTTTCCTTGTTTTCCGTAAATGTGTGAAACAGCAGAGCAAACACATCTTACTCTACCTTATTTTTTGTTAGAACAACTTTCTTTTAAATAGTTCCATATTCAAAACACCTATAGCTCACCATAAGAGTGTAAGCCTGATAAAAACATATTAACACCAATGAAGGCAAAAAGTGTGATAAACAATCCAATAACCGACCACCAGGCCAGAGGACGTCCTCGCCACCCTTTGGTTAATCTTAAATGAAGCCATGCTGCATAATTCAACCAGACAATGAGTGCCCATGTTTCTTTAGGATCCCATGACCAATAACCACCCCATGCCTCAGCCGCCCACATAGCGCCCAGAATAGTCGCCAGTGTAAAAAAGGCAAATCCCAATGCAATGGATTTATACATTACATCATCCAGTATTTCCAGATCTGGAATGCGGTTAACAATGGCACCATTTCTGCCTTGGTTCACCATCGTATCTTTAATAAGATACGCAGTAGCAAGCATTGCAGCCAGAGCAAATGCTCCATAACCAACAAAGTTAGCAGGCACATGTATCTTCATCCAATAACTTTGTAAGGCGGGCACTAATGGCTGAATTTCACTAGCCCCTCGAGAACCAAAGCCATACCAAAGTAAAAAAGCAACGGCTGAACTGATCACGAGTAAAACAAACCCACCCATATTATAGGTTTTGCTTTTACCTTCATAATACAGATACATCAGTGCCGTAATAATAGAAAAAAGAATAAAGACTTCATATAAGTTGCTCACGGGGATATGACCCACATCAACATGAATCAAATACGACTCACGCCAGCGAACCAGCAAGCCCACAAATCCCATCACGGTTGCCGACCAGGTCATTGCAGAGGCTGTTTTATTACTGAATTCAGAACCGATAAACAAACCGATAAAATAGGTCACTGTCGCTAATACATACAATGCGGACATCCACATAATTGCTGATTTGCTGGAGATCAAAAACTTCAGGAAGAAATTGCTTTCACCCAAAGCCAGATCATTGCCATAGAGATAGATGGAAAATAAAGAAAGCAGCGCAACAGAAATAATGTAGGCCCTGACAGGTTTCCAAAACCAGCCCCAGGCAACAAGTGAGATGGAAGTACCAAACAAAATGCCCACTTCATAAACATCCATCAAAGATGAGTATTTCTGCCAGACAAAAACGCTTGAAATGAGCATAACAACTGCCCAGCCCCAGTCAAAAAGACTGAGCTTACGCCAAAGATTTTGCTTCTCAAAGATGTTTTCCATCTCTTGACTGCTCGTCGACATTATTGAATACCTACTTTGTTGTGGAAAATTGCTTATCCAGAAGTTGTGATAGTGCCTGAAATTCCATGGCAAACTCTTTTTGGTGACGATCACCTGAGCCTGCAACCACAAGTTGTGAGCCCTGCTCTTCACCAGATATTGAAGATGGTGTAATAATAACCCAGATACGCTTATGCGCAACATAAAACATCAGTACGATCCCAATGCACAATAAAACACAACCCAGATAAACTAAATCTTTACCAGGTGCCTTGGTAATTTGAAATCCAGAAGCTTCTTTATGTACAAATGATTTTATTTGCAAAAAAAAGGGCGCATTATATTTGGCAATGATACCCATAGTATTGACCATATCATCGTAATATTGTTCCTGAGCAGGGGTAATATTATTACTGATATCAACCCCTTCAGCTTGCAACACTTCAAGATAGACTGTACCTAGTATGGTTTGCAAAACCTTAAAGTAGGATTCAGTTACATCCTTTCTCTTATCTTCAGGTACTTTGTCGTTGATATCATTCAGCACAAAGTCAAAACCGCCCTGATTAAACAGCTCAGCCAGCCTTTGCATCACTACAGCCATTTGCACCACAATCTGAGGTTCAGGCGCATTAGATGACGAAAAAGATAAAGCGGCTGTTTTCTCAGAAATACGTTTCATTTCCTGCGGATTGGTCAACAGCGCACGAAAATCGAAAAAACGTTTTAAACTGATATTATCATCGGCGGGAATAAAGAGGTATTGAAAAGGTTCAGTGGTACTGCTGCGCACACCACTGAGGAAAAAAAATCGCCCATCCTGTGTCGTTGGATTCGCATAATTAATGAATTCTTTGGCCTGACCAGATGAGTCTCTTAGGCGAAAGGTAAGACTCGGGCCCATATTTTTAAATTTACGCCCTGTCTCTTCTGCTTTAGGGTTAGGCTGGACATTAAGAGCTTTAAATTCAACCAACTCCAGCTTAAACTCGCCCTGACGGGTCGACATTTTTTTAGAGTCACCAACCACTTGCTTAAATGACTGTGACTGTTGTTTCGAATCATCCAAAGACCATGCTTGCAAATCCATAATCGAGCCACCATCATCAAATGATGCCTGATAAATAGCAAAATCTTTATATACAAGCGGATGATTGACTTCAATGGTTTTGCTTATTTTTTCACCCGTTTCTTTGTCTTCAATGACGATGTCACTCTCAAAAGATTTGGGCATTCCCGTATTGTAATGTTCAATTCTAAAATCATTGAGAGTAATCGTAAAAGGCAGTTCCTGAACTAAAAAACCATCACGCATCTGCAAGAAGACTAACCCTGTAGTACTGCCCTCTGGCACATTAGCATTACCACGAAAAGCATGGTTTTCATTGGCTTTGAGGCGACTAATATCAGGGACCTGAGAAGCAAATAAGTCTCGTGTCTCCGGCTTTAGCTGGCCTGCCGCTTCACGCAGTTTTAAATTAAAATTACCGTCATATAAAGCGCTCAGGCAAATGACTATAATCGCACCATGAGTAAACAGGTAGCCTAAACGATTAACAGCACCTTTTTTGGCTGCAATGGTAATAGTACCCTGCTCATTTTTAATGCGTGACTGATACCCTCCATTCGCCAGTTTTTCCTGAATAAATTGAGCCGCTTCATCAGGAGACGTTTGTGCATCCCATGAACCTGTCGAATGCATCAGTTTAAGTGATTTAGAGGAAACATTTAAACGAAACTGACGCCATTCTCGAATAATCAACGGTGCATAATGATAAATACAGGTTGCAGTGGATATGAGTAAGAAACCCAGCAATATAACGAACCACCAGGAACTGTATATATCAAACAGTTCAAGAGAACGAAAGACTTCAAACCAGAAAGGACCAAACTTGACAATATAGGTATTGTAAGCCTGATTTTGCTGCAAAATAGTACCAATGATTGATGCAATACCAATAATCACAAATAAGCTAATCGCCAGTTCCATCGAGCCAAGAAAACTCAGTATCACCTTGAGCAGTCCATGTTCTTCACGGCTTGAACGATCCCGCTCAAGTGCTTGCTCTGGATTTTCATGTTGTTCAGGACGATTATTATCGGATTTAATTTCGTTACTCACTTTTTAACTCATGCTCTCAGGACAGGTGAAACATAGATTATGTATGATCAAAAAAAGGGGTGGTCAAAGACCACCCCTCTCATTATAAAAGCTAATTGAGCACTTTAAAACCACATCTTTTCAGAGCCTATTAACACAGATAACAGGTATAGAGGTTTTAATTCTCTCAACAGACTAGGGCTGCAAGCCCTGAATGTATTGAGCTACTGCTTTAATCTCTGGGTCACTCATACGTTTCACAGCGTTGCGCATCATCTTGCTCGCATCATTATAACGACCGACAGGCTCACTGCCTGTACTTTGTGTTGCAGTACGGAAATCTTTCAACTGTTTTTCAAGATAGACTGATTTCTGACTGGCTAACTGAGGATAACCTGAACCTGGGTTACCACTCCCTGTAGGACCATGACAAGCCATACACGCTGGTACACCAATTTCAGCAATACCACCTTTATATATGGCTTTACCCGCATCAACCAGAGCAGGATCTGCCTGACCAGGCTTTAGTTTCTGGCCCGCATAAAAAGCAGCAACATCCTGCATCGCTTGATCATCAAGAGCCATAATCATTGCATTCATTGTTGGGTCTTTACGCTTGCCTTCTTTAAAATCTTTCATCTGTTTATAAAGAAAAGATTCACTTTGGCCCGCAAGATTTGGAAAATTAGGAGTCGCAGGTAAAGAATTACCATCCGCTCCATGGCATGCTACACAGCTTGCACCTTTAGTTTTTCCAGCTTCAGCATCTCCAGCTGCATGTACGACACCTGTCAAACCTGCTAATAAAGCAGCAACAATAGCAATTTTTTTCATAGTTTTACCTAAATTCTGATGTTTCAAACTTTACTCTAAAAACGTTACTTATTTAGCAGCGTTTGCCATATATTCAACCACTTCGCGAACTTGAGCTTCAGTCAGCTGAGTACCACCATTTGGTGGCATAGCGCCTTTACCAGTGATAACCGTCTTAACCATCGCATCAGTACCAGTTGCTATTCTAGGAGCCCAAAGCGCTTTATCACCAAATTTAGGAGCACCTGCAATTCCAGCATCGTGACAAGCAAAACAAGCTGTCTTGTAAAGAGCAGCGCCATCAGCAACAGCAACAGCAGAACCTGCAACAAAAGCAGCTGCAACTAATAATTGAATTGATTTTTTCATTTCTAACTCCGTAAAAAGGTGAATTATATACCGATGCAGCAATTTAAACGGTTGACTCGCAACTCGATTCAATAGTGATTGACCATTACAGAAAGAGTACAATCCAGCGTGTATCGATAAAAAAATTTGGGCTATTTTACACAAAATGGCTTCATTTGACCAACATTTGTTCATAATAAAGTGCTAAAATAGTTAAATATATTGATCTATGCCAATACTCTATTGAATATTTGTGTATCCCAAAGCCTGAAATCCTTTGAACTTTCTAATTTAGAACGCGACAAGAAGGTCTATAATCGATTTCAAATTCATATTATCACGAGCTAGCTGAACAAAAACTTAACATGTCACAGACACCATCTCCTCAAAATAAAAACACCCATCCCAACCACTACCGACATGCTGAATTTTTACTCAGCGTCAATAAGTGGAGTCAATTACCTCATGATGAGGCCATTGAAATTGCCTTTGCAGGACGCTCTAATGCTGGCAAATCCAGTGCCATTAATACCATTAGCGATATAAAATCCCTTTGTCGGACGTCAAAAACACCTGGACGAACTCAAATGATCAATTATTTTTCAATTGATCCCAGTCGCCATCTTGTGGATTTACCTGGATATGGCTATGCCAAAGTGCCCCTCAAGGTGAAGCAACATTGGCAAAATTTACTGGAACGTTACCTGATTGATCGCTCATCTTTACGAGGCGTCATGATGATTATGGATGTTCGCCGACCATTGACAGAGTATGATTGCCTGATGTTGCAATGGTGCCAGAAAGCTGAAATGTCTGCCCATATTTTATTGACCAAATCCGATAAATTCAAACGAGGGGCCGCCCAAAACATTCTTCTAAAAGTACGCCAGACCCTTAAAACGGATTATCCAGGAACAACAGTGCAATTATTTTCTGCTCTAAAGAAAACAGGAGTGGATGAAGCCAGGGAAAAGTTAAACGAATGGTTTGAATTCAATGCCACAGAATTTGAAAGTGAGTAGGGGAACGTTCACGAAATAGTTTAGAAATAAACATTTGGGCAGGGCAAAAAAAACCCCACACAAGGCGGGGTACAAAAAAGGGATTAAGTGAAGTGTCCATTCAGCCTTGAGCTAAAAAGCGCATAAGCTTTATGTGCACTATAGATATGACCAGTAAAAAAACGAATAGTTCATAATTGTTTGAATTAATTTAAATCAACTTCACCCTGTTCTAAAAATGAAATACCGAATAAGCTGCTGCTTGTATAGACCGTTCCACTTAATTCATACTTAAACGGCCCTGATTTCATTTTTTTAAAGCCGTTAACTTGTCTGATAATACCAAAAATTGTGCTGCTCACCGTCACATTAACCACCGTTTCTGATAATGGTTCCAGCTTAAATTGAGTATTACTGACGCCCGAAGCAAAATCTTTACCATTTAATTCAATATCGAAACTCATTCCATCGATGTCTAATGCCTTATTGCTTCGGTTCATAATTCTCAAATCAACCTGATAGCGCTGCTCCATCAAAGTGGATTCCAATATCTTCATATTGGTGATGTTGACTTTAAATTGGGGAGGTTTAGTATCCAGTCCAGCACAGCCCGATAATATGACCATAAAAATCAAGGAAAAAACTATTTTATGCATGCGAAACCCATTTTCAACTGTTTAGAGTAACCACTATACACGATACGAATAATTCATTGGTGAGATTTCACCTAAAGAGCGCACATTCATTTTGATACGATTTTTTTTGCTCAGCTTCACGATGTATAAAATGGAGACGTTTTTTAAATTACAGCAAAAATATTTCCTGATATAATTATCATATGATAAAACAGGGAAACAGAGCAGAAAAAATGAATGAAATAGTCGCTAAATTATCAGGAATTTTTTCCGATTTCACAAAATACATCAAAGCACCAAGGTATTTGATTGCAGGTCTTATTATTCTCTTTATTACACTGGTGCTGCTGCCAATATTAAAATTTCTGGCGATTACTTTGGCCGCTATACTCATTTTTATCGGTTTCAACCCTGAGCACGATCTCAGCCAACAGGTCATGGATTTTTTTAATAAACTGAAGTAGTAACTTTAAGTTTATTAAAAAGATTATCTCAAAGGCCCTCATTCCCCCTTATTCTGCAAGGGTGCTGTTGAAAATGAAATACCAGTCCAGCCATTTTTAATAAAGTTGCGAATATTCCCATGATCATTCGCATCTGGATTTTTTAAAACATCATCTCGGTAGTATGTACCAAAACAAGCCAGAGTTTGCTCTTGTGATAAATTTTGCAATTGAGCAAAAGCAAAGAGCTTACAGGAGCCTGAATTTTGTCCTGCCTCATTTCTCAGTTCACCATTTTGAAACTCAGTTTCTGTAAAATCATACAGTGCTTCGATCACTGACATGGTATCAGTAAATTCAACGGTTTCAGGCTTATCATTTAATTGTTGTAAAAATTCATTCAGTTTCATTTTATTCCTTTTATTGCTTAATACTTATAGCTTACCTGTTAGAGCTTATAATTAAGGGCTTAGAGCTCTTCCATAAAATCCAACATAGCCTGATGGCGTATGGTTTTTCTATGATTTGCCCAAAGTTCTTTCAGTTTATCCTGGTCACAGATCTTACGATCCACCAACATACGAGTTTGTAACTCACCTCTTGCCTTTGTTGTCGGGCACTTGCTAAAGACAAATTGATTGCTTATCAAGTCCATAAAAGGGCCTGATTTGCTGGTCGGCATAATAAAGATTAATTGCAAGCCCAAAGTGTTGGTTAAATAACTGATCACTTCTCTGGAACGTGATTCATCCATTTTTGAAAATGCTTCGTCCACCATGACCATACGTAAATGGCTATTACCTTCATTAAAACGAAAAGCGGAGGTAATCGCCGCCGAGCGAATAATATAGGCTGGCGTCTCCAATTGCCCTCCTGAACCAGTACCATACTGACTCAGTGCGATGGGTTGCTTGCCCATGGGTTCTTTATAAATTTCATAATTGCGATAGTTTCGATAATCACTGATGCGTTCTAACTCTCTGGTGGCCTTTTGCGCATCATCATCCAGTAACATTGACATCAATTTATCACGAATTTTTTGAGCATTTTCTGAGAGTTCCGCATTAAACAGAGTTGTGCCATCACCCAGATTCGGTTGCTGAATCACTTCTTTGAAAAAACGTTGATATTCCCGAAATTCAGGCACCCAGGTGTAAGCAAATCGAAAGCTTTCCTGATCAGTGCCAAAACGGTGATGTTCCAATTCACCATTAAGATCATCCAAAATGCGTTTACCATCATTAATCGCCTGATAGATTGAGTGACATAAATTGGTGACAAAAGCGGTATTAAAATCTTCTTTGAGGCTGGTCAGCTTTTCTTGCTTCTCAGCCAAAACATTATTTTTTAAACGGTTTTTAATAGAGTCCACTTCACCTAATAATTGATTAATCCGTTTAAAAAACTCGTGACTGTGCAATGCATGAATATCCGAATCATAAGCAATGGCATCATAATTTTTACAGTGCTGATTATGCTGCATAACCGATTGTTCAATGTTAACACTTGTTTTGCTGAGCCTTTCACGCACGACTTCTAACTCCGTTAGAAAGTCGATTTCAGTCCCTGCCATTTGAGCTTGTTCATCCGCTTGATTTAAAACATTCTCAGCATCAAACTCAATTTGAATGGTTGAAATTTTTTGCAGTTTTTCTTCCTGCTGTTCCAAGTCATCCTGAAGCTTATCCTGCGCTTCATCCAGTCCTTTCACTTTTTCTTTTTGTTTCTTTAATTCTACTTGCAAGCCCCCTAAATCTTTAAGCAGATTTTTACCTTGCCGATCAAATTCACTATAATCAGTTTTACGCTCATCCAGTTCTTTTTCCAGAGTGTTGAAGCTGCTCAAATCAAGATTAGACAGTGCCGTTTCAGCCTGTTTCAAACGGCGATGGTGATCCAGCATTGTATTGATAATACTGACATAATTGAGCGTTTTAATGGGGTCAAGTAAAGCAAAAATCTGGTTGTTATTTTGATGCGTTCGGTACAGTTTATTGGCTTCGTCTTCTTGAACTCTCTGCTCTTCCTGCTTAGCAACTAAAGCACGTTCACGTGCACCTTGACCAAAAACCAACTCTGCATCTGGTATGTCACAACGCCACATACTATAACTGCCTGAAGCCAAACCATTAGGAGTGATGCCTCTTGCCGTTGAGCGTAAGACTTCTTCATCTGCCACTCTAAGCACATTGCCATAAGACGCTTTGAGATAGTACTCTGCGGTTTTATGTTCAAACTTCATGATGCTGACAATTGAATCCCGCTTAACATCAATGCGCTTCATATCTCGTCGAGCACGACTGCCTTGAATCACTTTGGCTCGGTTACGATTACCCCCAGGCATATTCCGGACAATACGAATAGCTTCGGCTTCATAATCTTCTTCCACTAAAATAGAAAAACGTGCACCACCCAAATAGCCCTCAATTGACATTTGCCATTGCGGCTCCAGAACTTCAATATAATCACAGAGCACTCTGGGATCAGCCTGTGGACATTGTTGTTCAATAGCACTCAGTGCTATCTGTACATAATGAGGATAGGTAATTTTATGAGAATGCAAGGCATCGATTTCTTGTTGCTTTTGCTGCATTTTATGTTGTGTTTGTTGTAACTGATTTTCCTGACGAGTCAAAAGCTGTTGCAATTGATCCCGCAAACTAATCGCTACTTTTCTTTTAGTATGAGAGTCCTTGACCATACCCAGTTCATTGCTGTGTAACAGCATCACCAGCTGATTATGTTCCTGCTCAGCAATCAGGGCATTATCAAGATGATTTTCCAGTGGTGAAATATCAACCCAATCACTGCCCAAAAGACTGTGCAAGTCAATTTCTGACTTTTCTTTAAGAGCCACGACTTTACGAACTTGTGCTAATAAATCTTTACTGTCAAATCCTGGCAGATCGACACCGAGTGAACTTTTTTTCAAGGCTTCTAATAAGGCCGCACTGTTTTCAGTATTTTTAGTCAGAAGAAAGTTTTGCTCTAATAGAGGTCTGCTTTGCTCTGATAGTTGCACATTATGTTGATCAATCGTAGCCAGTAATTCATCTTTATCTTTAAGTGCTTTAATGCCCTGACGCTGAGCTTCCAGTGATACAATTTCCTGATGCGCCTGCTTACGACGATCTTCTGTGATAATAATTTTTTTCTCATGCTCACTGATTGCAACACTGATTTGTTGTTGTTCTTTTTTTGCTTTTAAATAGCCACCTTGGTTAACTAGTGATTGACGTTTGGCCTCTGTATAATGTTTAATAATTAAATCAACCCATAGTTCAATATAAGTATGACAATAGTTTCCAGACTGATTAAGTAATTCAATGGAAGTGATAATAAAACGCGCGTCTTCTTCCATGCCATGAATGGTTTTCATCGAATCGGAAATATCACGAATCGCATCCCCCATGTCTTTGTTTTCTAAAATTTCACGAGCCACAAATTCGTTAATGCTTTTAACAGGCTTATAGGCCATGAACGATGAAAAAGTTTTTGCAGCATGCATTGCTTCTCTATCTGAGACTGCATCTTTTTTACCTCTTAACACCGCATACAAACGTCTTAAATAAGGTCGCTTCTTAGCATATTGCTCAACTGTTTTTTCACCGTATTTTTGTTGCAATTGATGTTGAATTTCAGTCAGAGGCACAATGTGATTGTCTTTATTTTCTTGAAAGCTCTCTTGTAAAAAGTCTGACTGCTCCAACATCTCGCCCTGGAGAATAAAAAAGATCAAATCATCTTGTCTTGCTTGTTTTTTATTACCAGCCTGATCAACATGAGCCCTGATACCCATAATGGCAGTGAAAGGTTCTGCAGTTTCCCCCTGTGTTGGATGAAATACAGCAGCCAAATAGCCATCGGTATTCCATGGTCGGGAGTAACTGCCATCATCACAGCCCAGCACATAGGAAGCCAAAGTCCGTACCTGTTTGCCTCTGCGGCCACGCTGAGTGGTCTCATCCTGGCCTGGATTATAGTTATACAGATTTTCATGAGCAGCCGTCATAATGGTTTGAATGCCATCGGCAGCGGTTGTTTTACCAGAACCATTTCCACCTGAAAATAAATTAATTGGGCCGAACTCAAAATCCAGAAGAGGGACATTACCCCAATTGATAAAAATCACTTTTTTAGCAAACATAACTCTTTTTACTCAGCCTCTTCTTGGGTATTATCGATTTCTTCAGAGATTTCGTTTCCAGACAATATGGACAGAGACTCTTCACTGACAAAACTGGTGATAGTAGGGCGAATTCTAAGCCAGCAGTCTTCCTGTTCTTCATCATCACTCATTTTAAAATGTATCAAACGCAGTTGTTTCAAACGCAAAAGCAGTCGGTTTCTTTCAGTCAAAGTCTCGGGTAAAGTTCGGTTCAGAAGATTCCGCATACCGATGCTCAAGGCTTCCATTGAGATCATGACGCAGCCATTTTCATCCATTTGTCCTTCACGCAGAGATTTATCGTATTCTGCTCGTAACACTAAAATAACGGCCACATCCTGTTGTGACAGGCGCTGACGAAAACCACTATTAAACGGTTGATCGACTTCATCAGGCAAGCCTGGTACCTGAGCTCCTGGGGGATAAATTCGCACAAAATGGAACCGCTCATCATGTTGCAAACGAATGCCTATCATGAGCAGATAATCTTCAACCAGATTTTTAAGTTGTAAAAAGCGATCATAGAGTAGCTCTTCAACTTGACTCTCATCACGACATAAAACACCATAGTCCAACAAACGAATTAATAACTCTGAAAATTCTTCAAGTCTATAATTCTTTTTTTCTAATTGTTCGGCAAAAAGATCACTGATCATTTAAGGCTTTACTCATATTTTGATTTAAAGTTTCTACACAAGGATATCTAATCTGTATTTTTCACAATGGAGATGGAAAATTCATCAAATTGTTTAAAATAACTGTTTTTATTTGACTTACCAACGGGTTCCACATGAAAGGTATATTCAGAGCTGAGCTGATTGACAGCGCCCAGTTCAATAGCATGAGCCATAGCTAATAAATCATCTGCATTGTTGATGGGTAAATCAGAGGTATTGATCTGCTGGCTATTTCGCAGAGCGTTCAGCATATATTCTTTCAATTCCTGATTGCGGATTGAAAAAGCCTGATCCAATGTTTGTTGAATAATCAAGTCACGTTGAGCATTTTCATCCAGGGGTTCTTCGCTGGCAATGGCAGTCTGAACCACACGTTTAGGACGCCTTTCAGTCAACACAACTTGTTGTGGGTCCAATAGTCTCAGGCTCAAAGGTGAAATGTGCTCAGCCACCTGATTAAACCGCTCATTGGCCTCGGCGTCATTGAGATTTTTCAAAGTTTCACAAACCGACAAAACATCACTCTGATTTTGACCGCCAAGATAGGCAATTTGGCGAATAATAATATCCGCACGCTTAGTAAAGCTCTGCAATGCCCTTCGTAGTGCAGGGAGCATGGTTTCTGCCGCTTTTTGCATCCGTAGTTCTATCGTATCCAATATGGTCCATAAAACGGATTGATCAGGTGCATAGTGTAATTCTGGTGCAACCTGCCGGAGACGTTTTTCAGCCTGTTGCTTAAATTCTTTACGCTTGCGACGAATTTTAGCAATGACCTGCTCAATTTGATCTCGATGTTTTTCAACACTATCAGCAGAAAGTCGAATTGATAAATCAGGCTGAAAACGTTTTTCCATAAAGTCAAAAAAATGCTCAGAAGCTTGCTGTACCAACACCTGTGCTTCAACTTCCTTCACTAATTCCCGTTTACGCTCTTCCAACTCAGAAATCACATCACTGAAATCTGCAATTATCCGCTCAGAATATTCATAAGCATCCAATAAATCATGTACTTCTCCTCGGCTGAGGAAGGCTTCCAGAGCATTGAGAGTATTTCGAGTGTTTCGATGGCGTGTGCGCACTTTGGTGCGATTTGCTTCCACTAAAGGTTGCGTAAACAACCGCCCCATACGGCTAAAGGGATAGGTTGACTGAAAAGTAAGTTGATCGACCTGTTTTTCAATCCAGCCATTATCAATCAACAAGTTCAAGACCCAGCTGGCTTGTTCTCTGGTATTTTTAAATCGGGGTACAGTGAGCTCATCAACAGATTCACTACTTTTATCGATGCCTTGTTCCTGCTCTAAAATAGGAGCACGAGCAAGAGCTTCTTCAAATATTTCAATAAGTTGACTACGTTTAAGTGATTCTCCATAATCAGCATTTGCACTATAGAGGCGATCATAGAGCAAGCGTAGACATTCAATGACCTGTTCACGGTATTTACTGGTCAGAGGCTTAAAAAATTGTTGGCGTTGTTCAGAAAAAAACATGAGATAGAAACAGGATTATTGTAAGAAAAAATGATTGTATCAGACGTGATAAATTTAGGCGAATCATTCTTGTTTAAGACAGAGGTAGAATGGTTGTTATGACAATGCGGGTAAGGCTAAAGCCTCACATCTGTAAACATGATTTTGTCTGGATCTGAGGCTGCAAGCCAAAATTGTGGGTGAGTAATCAAGAATTATACTGAGATGCTCTGTAAAAAGAGTTAAAAATACTATTTTTTGTAGTAAGTCTCTGGGTGATAATGTCACTGATAATCAGGGTATTTTATTATATAATTATGACATGATTTATATATTGTTTACTCCATTTATTCTTATCTCTGTCATGCTGTTAATGCTTCATCTCGGCTTTATTCCACCCAGACTTAGCTGGAAGAAAACACCTGATGATTATGCAATGGATTACCAACCATTGCAGATAGAAACCAGCAAAAAGAAAAAGCTTTCTGCTTGGTATATTGCGCCATTAATCAATCCTAAGAAGAGTAGTTCAGCAGAGTCTGCTCCATTGATTATTATTGTCCATGGCTGGGGCAGTAATTCTGCACTGATGCTGCCAGTTGCCAATATTTTTCACCGTGCAGGTCTTAATGTTTTATTATTTGATTCAAGGTGTCATGGTCAAAGTGAAGGTGATACTTATTCTGCTTTACCACGGTTTTCTGAAGATATTCATCATGTTATCGATCATGCAGTTAAAACACTCTCTTTTAATGGTAAAATTATTTTATTAGGGCATTCAGTCGGTGCTGGTGCTGTGTTGTATTCCAGTTCAAAAAGAAATGATATTGCCGCAGTTATCAGCATCTCTGCATTTGGCAGTCCGCAATGGCTGATGACCCGTTATTTTCAAAATTTTAAATTACCACAATTATTAATCAAATTTTTGCTATTCTATATTCAGTGGATTATTGGTCATAAATTTACTGAAATAGCTCCCGTTAATACCATTAAGAAGTTAAATATTCCTGTCTTAGTGGTTCATGGTAGCCATGACAAAACTGTCCCCACAGAAGATGCTTATGCTATTCAAAAGAATAATTCCAATGGCCGTTTATTAATAGTCGATGACGCTGATCATGATTCTGTGGAAAAAATAGAAACACATGGACAATTATTAATTGATTTTTTAAAACAGGAACAATTGCTATAGAAAATGCAAACTGAAAATGCTGCATTATTGTACATAGCGCAAATTGAAGGATCTTATTCATTTTAAAATCCAGCCCCCGCAGCAGCAATTATAAAAATCTAGTAAAAGAAAATATCTTTCTCTAATAAACAGTATAATTGCTATGAAACCTTTAGATTTTAACAGTTATGACCATATTTATTCAAATGCTATCGTTTTCATGGGTTACAAAGTCCTGTTAAACTAAATTCAGTGTTTTTTATGCAATTAATACCCTGAAACTGTTATTTTTAGCTAGTTCAGAGCATTTCAAGGTTACCTATTTAACATAATGGGTCTTTAGCGCAGTTGATCATAATTTATTCTTCTGTGCTACAATGTATACATTGTATACATTGTACGACAAATAGGAGAAATACATGTCTTCCACTATGACCATTCGACTTGACGACTCAGTAAAAAGCAGGCTTGAAATTTTGGCTGCCGCAACACATAGAACAAAATCTTTCCTGGCATCTGAGGCAATTCAAAAATACATTGAAACAAATGAATGGCAAATTCAGGAGATACAAGCTGCCATTAAAGAAGCGGACAGAGGAGAGTTTGCTTCTGATGAAGAGGTAAATAACATCTTTAATAAATGGACTAAAAATGGAAGTTAAGTGGCTTAAGAAAGCTCTTAGTAATTTGGATAAAGAAGCAGAGTATATTACACAAGATAATCCGCAAGCAGCTATTGTAGTTGTTCAGCGAGTTAAAGAAAGTGTTAATTTGTTAAAAGATAATCCTTCACTTGGACGACCAGGAAGAATTGAAGGAACAAGAGAACTAGTTATTGATAAAACTTCCTATATCGTACCTTATAGGATCTGCAATAATAAAGTTGAGATTTTACGAGTATTTCATACATCCAAAAAGACGCCAAAGCAATGGTGACTTAACATAACATCAGATTCTGTGAAATTGTTACAGGGTAACGTTTATCACTCACAATCGCCCCTCATTAGACTGAATATTATCATTATTCAGGCATTAGGCACATTTTCGTGTTTTTTTCTGTGTTTTGTGTAATCTGAATAATTCTGTACTGGGCTATCAAGAAAAAAATAAGGAACGACTGAGAACACTCACCTGTGGCTTTAGGTCATGAGTGATATATTTACTATGAATTTTTATTACTCGCTATGAGGCATTAATGCTCAGTATGCAACTTTATTACTCGCCTACAAAAAATAATGTGCTAAAGTCCAGCATGGCAATGGCAGAAGCAATGATTTATTGCTTCTTTGAGGCCATAAATAATTCATCAAAATAGAGTCGTTCTTCTGTCGTCAACAGATCACTACTATAATCCGTATGAACACTCAGTGAAGCTTGTTTATTTAAAGTATCATGTCGCCTCTCACCATCACGGCGAGCGTCTACACGGCGGTCAATTTTAGGCCAGGCAGCATAATTTTTTTTGATATGCACAATCCACTCAGGTGAATTAAATTCAAAACTAACCTGACGTCGATCTTTAGCACGACGCTCAAATGTTTGTCTTCCTTTTTTTCTCATTTCTGTAAGCATATTTTAATCCATTTTATTGCCATATTCTGCAATTCAGTATTGACAGTTTACCCAACCATATTAGCATATTCTAAAATAGAATGTCAGCATTATTCGTTGGTCTCCCGTTATATCACACTCGATTGTTGGCCAGCCTTCATTAATTGCTGTTCAGCTTATTAATGACCAGTAATCTATTGGACAATTCATTTTCAAAATAGGCGAAAATTTCCTATTTTTTTCTCCTTGAATTGATCATTGTCATATTTTCAAGAAAACAGCCCCTTTTCCAATACACAATAATTGAGTCAACCAAGCTGATGAAAATTAACTGAATATACTGCTCATTATAAGCCTCTGCAATGACAATCTGGTAACCCAGAAATCTGGCAGGCTAACTTACACCCTCCATTTGCAAAGAGGCCCTCCAAACGTTTTTTTGTACATGGCTCATCGTGATCAATTGTTTTACCCAGTTTTTTAATAATCTCTCTTGGATCGGGTGAAACCCCAAATTCCAAATAATAATCACGTAAAAAATGAATGATTTTCCAATGACAATCCGTCAATTCTAAACCATGTTCCTGTGCAATATTTGAAGCAAAATCCTTATCCCATGCCTCAAAATTTATTAAATAGCCTTTGCTGTTAAGAGCAAAGTCTTTACCTTCATTTAACATGTCCCACCCCCGGGTTAATATTTTAATCAATATCAATATTGTTTTGATTTATCTATACAGATGTCTATTCCCAATATTTTTTCAAATCCTCCTTAGTTTGTGTTAATCCGTAAATCGCTTTCTTTGCTTCTTACACTTGTCATATAGTCTATAAGCATTTATTGTTGTTTTTATTATTGTAGCGAGATCATGAGCGAATCTCATCAAAGTTGATATAGCAATCAAAAAAAAGGATAAGTTGCTTTCCGACGACTAATACTCCCTGAAGCTGGCGCTAATTCAAAGTTCAGACAGCTGTCATTAAACTTATGACTCTTTTATTCCTGTTTCGTTTCATTTGAATTAGAAACAAAGTCATTGGCAATGGTGTATTGTTTTTGTGCTTCATTGTCAACGACATCAGTTTCTGACTCAATCATTTCACAATTGCGAGCCATTCGGGTTTGCATGGCACATTTCCATGCCAGGCTATTTTTATTATCCAGATGCCCAGCAGGTGTCAAACAGGCTTTTGTTGCTGTCAGCACAAAATGACCTGCCTGCAATGCCCAGTCTGTTTCATCACCACAAGACGTATAGGTCTTGACCACCAGAGACTTAATCTGCTTATAGATGTCTTCAATTTCATTCTCAGACGAATCTGTTTTTGCTATTTTGAGAGCCCTTTCGATAACAGGCTCACTGTTCAAATGTTTCACATTCTCAATAAATTGCGCAGCCAATCTTCTCTGCTCAATAATCGAGAAATTTGATAATACTTTTTTAAATTCTGGATCATTCTTAACAATCATGAGGAATTCTCACTTTTTTCAAAAATATTAAGTTACTTTTACTTTAACTAACTCTTCACCATCAGGGTCCGTCACATGCACTGCACAGGCAATACAAGGATCAAAACTATGAATAGTGCGTAAAATTTCAAGCGGTTGCTTGGGATCATGTAATTGATGATTATCTTCTAAAGCCGCTTCATAGGCGCCTGGCTTACCACTGGGGTCACGAGGGCCTGCATTCCAGGTGCTGGGGACAACGGCCTGATAGTTAGCAATTTTCTTGTCTTCAATGACAATCCAGTGACCTAATGCACCACGGGGTGCTTCCATAAAGCCCACACCTTGTGCTTTTTTAGGCCAGCTAGAGGGTTCCCAAAGCTTTTCATTGAAAGTCTTTGTATCACCTGCTTTAATATTCATCATCAACTGATCAAACATACCCTGCATACCATCAACAATGATCTTGGTTTCCAAAGTTCTTGCTGCAGTACGCCCCATAGTGGAATACAATGCTTCAACAGGTAAATCTAATTTATTTAAAGTCATGCCAACCAGATCTTTGGTTTGCTCATGTCCCTTAGCGTATAGAGTCAACACCCGAGCCAGAGGCCCAACTTCCATTGGCATTCCCTTCCAGCGTGGCGATTTCAGCCATGAATAACTGTTTTCCACATCAAGGTGTTTATAGGGTGGCTTGGGTCCACTATAATTCAAATCTGTTTCACCATCATAAGGGTGTAAACCACTGTCTTTTCCACCGCTGTAGTCATACCATGAGTGACTGATGTATTCCTGTATCTCTTCACTATTGTTTAAGTCCAGTGGATGGACTTTTGATAAATCACGATTCAGAATAATACCTGATGGTAAAAAGAAACTGCTGGGATCATCCATGGATGTACTGGGTAGATCACCAAAACACATGAAGTTGCCCACGCCTTCACCACGTTTAAACCAGTCCTTATAAAACGATGCGATAGCCAGTGTGTCAGGCACATAAACCTGATCAACAAAGGTCATCATTTGGTTAATGGCATCCTGCACCTGAGAGAGTTTCTTAATATTAATGGCTGAATCTGAATTCAAATCAATTGCAGAAGCAACGCCACCAACAAGGAAATTAGGATGAGGGTTTTTACCACCAAAAATGGTATGCAGTTTTGCCACATCACGCTGCCATGATAATGCCTCAAGATAATGAGAAACAGCCATTAAGTTAGCTTCAGGCGGTAGTTTGTATGCTGGATGGCCCCAATAGGCATTGGAAAAAATACCCAGCTGACCGCCTTCAACAAAGGTTTTTAATTTCTTTTTCATGTCTGCAAAATAGCCTGGCGATGACTTGGGCCACTTACTGATACTTTGTGCCAATGCAGAAGTTGCTTTTGGATCGGCATCTAAGGCAGACACCACATCAACCCAGTCTAAGGCGTGCAGATGATAGAAGTGCATCACATGATCATGAACATATTGGGCCATAATCATAAGATTACGGATGAGCTGTGCATTGTGTGGAATGGGGTAATTCAGTGCATTTTCAACAGAACGGACTGCTGCAATACCATGAACCAGAGTACAGACACCACAGATACGCTGAGTAAATGCCCAGGCATCTCTTGGATCACGTCCTTTTAGAATCAATTCAATACCTCTGACCATAGTCCCTGCAGAATAAGCCTGAGCAATTTTGTCACCATCCATTTGAGCTTCAATGCGCAGGTGACCCTCTATTCGTGTGATAGGATCAACCACAATGCGTTCACTCATATTTTTTCTCCATCTTCAACCAAATGTTCTGATATTAATTCACTTAGACCGACTACAGGTATGTCCATATTATTTTCTTCCAGTCCTTCTTCAAGTATGAGTCGACAATTGGCACAAGCTGTTACCAATACTTCAACATCTACTTCTTCCAGTTGAGATTTTTTACGGTTAAAGGCTTTAAGACGTATTTCATCCGCACGTTCATTCGCACTGACGCCGCCACCACCACCACAACACCAGTTCATTTTACCGGCATCACTCATTTCAACAAAGTCAGTGGCAACCTGATTAAGCAAACGTCTTGGTTGAGCTTCAACGCCGCCTTTTCTGACAATCTGACAGGGATCATGAAAGGTGAGTTTTTTATCTTCCACACCTGAAGTTTTTAAACGTCCACTTTGCTGTAATTCATCCAGTAACTCTAAAATATGAACCACCTTAAAAGGATAAGTTTTACCAATCAGGTTAGGGCCGTCCCAACGAATGGCGGTAAAAGCATGACCACACTCAGGACTGATGACATATTTGACCTTTAATTTTTCAGCACCATCAACAACACGTTGAATCAGCTCTCTTGCAATATCACTGCTGCCGATTTGAATTCCAGAGTTCGTCGCTTCAAATGCTTCAGATGATAGTGTCCAGCTCAAATTGGCCTGTTTAAATATTTTCGCCAGAGATTCAATGTACTCAGGAAAATTAATAATCTCCATAGATGATAAGAGTGCCATATAGTCAGCACCTTCAACATCAATGGGAATGGTTAAGCCCGTGTCTTTTTCAATGTGCTTAATTTGTGCCTGAAGTGCTTTGAGCCTGATGCCCATTGGACTGCCGATTTTTACCGCACGGGTACTGGCACCAATCAAACCTTCAGGTGCATGATCAGAAGCCACCATACCTTCACGAACTTTGCGGATCATTCCAGAAATATCATTGCCCACAGGACAGACCATTGAACAGCGGCCACAGAGAGTGCAGCCGTCATAAATCAGAGGTTCCCATTCGGCTAACAATTCATCGGTTACAGGTTTTGACAAACCTAAGATTTTTTTTACTTTACCAAGCAGAGTATATTCACTCTCCCAGACTCTACGCAAGGGCTCAACTTTATTAATGGGTGTGTATTTAGGCTCATTGGTTTCAGTGTAAAATAAACAGGCTTCAGCACAGAGACCACAATGAACACAGCTGCTGAAAAATGCTGCTGTCGGGGCATCAATCTGCTCTTTTAAGGCATTGATACCTTTTGTAATATTCAATACAGGAGTACTCATGATTCTATCCCCTTACGTCCCATCATCGCACCGGTATACCAGCGAGCAATAAATAATGTAATGGCATGCATTAATTTAGTAAATGGAAAAACAACCATTAATAATTCAACACTGAAAATGTGTAAGCCCAGAGCAAGTGGATAGGGATCGATCATACGATGAAAAGCAATATACCCTGTCAGCAATGGTAAAAAGGTCACAAACCAGACAAGATAGTCTTCATAAGTACTTAGGAATTTTAAGACTGGATGAGTCAAACGATGCCAGAGCATTGCAATAAGAGAAACTATAGCAATGACTGTTGCAGCATCAACCAGTTGACTGGGCAGTCCTGGCCATTGCAAACCCAGCATGGCATTTATTAATTCAATATGTGGTACAAAAAAGAGTAACACAATAAAAAAACAAATATGCCAGATATAGCCAACGATAACAATAAACGGTGCCCGTTTGAACGTACCGCTATCAACCACTGAGCGTGAGACAATATTTTTTAATCCTGGCCCCCATTCCGTTCCTCGCGGCTCAGAAAAATCTTTTTTCCGACCCAGTAAAAAAATTTCCATTACCCGTATAAAGATACCAATAATTAATATGAACAGAGCAATATTAAAAGCATCGCCTCTTACCCAGATAAGGAAGTCATTTGCATTACTGAACATTTCCATGTGGCCTCCTTTATTTTTTATCTTTATTCATATCAAAGTCGTCAACCGTCACTTTGGTATGTTGTGAAACAGCGGAAGATTTTGTTTTCTGGTTTGCAAAACCCGCGGCTGCACCAAGAGCAACACCTGTCGCAACCGCATAACCTGCGGCTTTTGCATAATCACCATCAGGAATTGACAGAGCTTTATAAAAACTGCCTGCATCCCAGAAATTCGGCTCTGAGCAACCCAGGCAACCATGACCTGACTCTACTGGCCAACTGGTTTGCTGGTTCCATTTTAAGGTCGCACAAGCATTGTAAGTCATTGGCCCTTTACACCCCAGTCGGTAGAGACACCAGCCTTTTTTAGCCCCTTCATCATCAAAGGTTTCAGCAAATAAACCTTTGTCATAAAAAGGTCGACGATAACAACGATCATGAATACTTTGACCATAGAAGACTTTAGGGCGACCCAAATCATCCAGCTCAGGAATACTGCCAAAAGTAAGATAATGTGCCAGAACTCCCGTAATAACGGTGGGAATAGGTGGACACCCGGGCACATTAATCACAGGTTTGTCTTTTACCAATGAGGAAACAGAAACTGCACCCGTTGGATTGGGATCAGCCATGGGTAAACCACCATATGCAGAACAGGTTCCCACAGCAATCACGGCTGCAGCACCCGCCACAGTCTCATTCAACATATCAAGATTACTGATCCCTGCGATGGTTGAATAGCCTGGGTCTGCTAGAGGTATGGAGCCATCAACCACCACCAGATATTTGCCATAATGCTCCTTCATGGCCTGTTCTCTGGCATGCTCGGCTGCATCCCCTGCAGCGGCCTGTAATGTATGTTGGTAGTCCAGTGAAATATGGTCAAAGATCAGTCCTTCGACTGTTGGACTGTGTGAACGAAGCAGTGATTCAGCACACCCGGTACATTCCTGAAAAGAAAGCCAGATGACAGAAGGTCGCTTTGCCGATTCCAGGGCATTCGCAACTATTGGGATCATGGATGGCGGCAAGGCCATAAGTGACGTTAAGGCTGTACAATATTTCATAAAGCCACGCCGAGTGACTCCCTGCTGCTGCAGAGATTCAAAAAGTGTTTTTTTATTCATCATTCTTTGCTCTTCTTATTATAGACAAAAAATATAACCTTAGATTACTGATTATCACCCCTGCACATTCAATGCCTTTGTAAACGCTCAATACTGTTTCAGGCGCTCAATGCTGTCTTTAACATCATCTTTTTGTGAAAAAACCATCTCAGGCATATAAGTTATTTCAATGAGTTTACCGATAATTTCATCTTCCTGATTATAGTGTGTCACTATCCAGATACCGCTGTACTGAGTTTCATAAAAAAGACTCTTTCCCAGGGCATTAAGCTCTATTTGAATTTCTCCCTGCCCCAGATAGGCCTCTAATTTATCTTCATCACCCGGAGACCATGGCATGGCTCGTAAATCAATACTATGGGTTTTCTTTTGCTCTAAAAGTTGCTCCAGATGAAATGCAATCTCACTTAAAATGCTATCCAGATTGCCACTTTCATATTCATTGCTTTCAACTTGAACTTTTATATCAGCCAGTGCTTGAGAACTCATAACACGACCTCTTCATTTCGATCGTTTTTGGTGCTAATTGCCCCCCACTGCTCCAATATCTGTTTTATTTGAATTTCTGCTTTGGATAGGGCTTGATGAACCACAGGCGTCAGCTCATTTCCCCAGTCAATCACATCAGGTTGTATACCAACCATGGCTCGATTTTTGGGTAATTGGTCTACTAATCGACTCATATCAAATAAATCTTGCAAAGACACCTCATGGACACTCTTGCCAGGCTTGGAGAGAAACGCATCAACTTCCTGATCTTTAAAACAATAAACGGTTCCAGGTTCTTGTTGCAAATTCACAGCATCCAGTACCAGCAAATCCTGTTCTGCTCGTATACTGCTGAGTAAATCAAAACTCAAGGTACCACCATCAAGCATTTCTATCCGAGATTCCCATTGAGGATTCTGAGTTTTAAGATAATCGAGCAAATGGATCCCAATACCTTCATCTTTTAGTAAAGTATTACCAATGCCCAGAATCATTGCCATAAAAAAACCTTTATTAAATACTCGTAAACTCTCGTACAAAAATGCTTGTATAACACACCCTCATACCATTAACCTTAGTTTTATTGTAGAAAAATACAAGACCCTTTTGGGCCTATTGAAGCTTCCATTGATCTGTCTCAATTATTAATTTGAAATTAGTACAATGTCTCTCTCTTTTTGTCATATAATTGATGTGTCAACAGAAAACAAGGTGAGTATATGTGTCTTGGCATACCAATGAAAATACTGGAAATCAACCAGTTTATGGCTCGCTGTGAAGCCAAGGGTGTTGAGCGTGACGTGAGTTTATTTATGCTGCAGGATGAGCCCTCAGAAGTGGGTGACTATGTTGTTGTGCATGTCGGTTATGCCATCCAGAAAGTATCTGAAGCAGAAGCCATAACCGCCTGGCAGATTTATGATGAAATGCTGGATCTTGAAACTCAGGCAAGCAACGCACATAACAATACATGAACTTGCTATAGGCCAAATCATTATTGTACAGATTACAGACATTGACCAATTGAATGAGCCTTGCCCAATGCAAATGAGTCTGAAAAAATGGTGTTTTATTTGCTGAAATAAGTTACTTTAACTGTGACCTATTTTTAAGCATAAGCTCCAGACAAGATAATTAAAGAGCAATGCAATTTTCTTAATTTCAATAATGCAAGGTACTCAATAATGCGCTGGCGTGGAAACCGACAAAGTCATAATGTAGAAGATCGCCGAGGCAATCGTGTTTCCAGTGGCAGTAGTGCAGGAGGGCTGCTTAGATTTCTGCCTTTGATTTATCGCCTTTTGGGGTTTAAAGGCACAGCCATTGCGGTTATTGGTATTGCAGCCTATGGATTATTCAGTGGCAATCTCACTCAAATACTGGGCGCAGGCTCAGTGCAAAACAGCTCATCCAGCAGTAATCAAGTCATTAAGCAAAGTGCTGAAGAAAAGGAAATGGTTAAATTTATTTCTGTTATTTTAGCCGATACTGAAGATACCTGGAAAGTACTCTTTCAGCAAAAGGGACTGCAATATCAAGAGCCTCAGCTGGTATTATTTCGAAACAAAGTCAAATCAGGCTGTGGTTACGGCTCTGCACAGATGGGCCCCTTTTATTGTCCTACCGATCAAAAAGTCTATATTGATCTCAGTTTTTATGATGATTTAAAAAATCGTTATCAGGCACCTGGGGATTTTGCTCAAGCCTATGTCATTGCCCATGAAATTGGTCATCATGTACAAAATTTACTAGGTACATCAGGTAAAGTGCATAAGGCAAAACAAAAACTAAGCAAAACAAAGGCCAATCAACTTTCAGTGAAACTCGAATTACAGGCTGATTGCTATGCAGGAATCTGGGCTAATCATGCCAATCGTTCTCGTCAAATTTTAGAATCAGGCGATATTACGGAAGGTTTGAATGCGGCCAGTGCAATTGGTGATGATCAGTTGCAAAAACAATCACAGGGCTATGTAAACCCTGATTCATTCACCCATGGGAGTTCTGAGCAACGAGTTAAGTGGTTCAAAACAGGTTTAAATAAAGGTTCATTAAGTGACTGTAATACCTTTTCATAGCCCGAATTTAATGCACGCTGAGCGACTCAATTTTTGCTAATAATTCATCGGGTTTGACTGGTTTTTCGATAAAACCTTTAACAGGCATGAAGTCATGACTGATATCATTTTCTGTAAAACTAAAGCCTAAATTACTCAATTGATTAACAGCACTCAATACCAGCACAGGTATATGATTGATCGTGTCCACCGAGGCTATTTTTCTAGCCGCTTTAAAACCCGCTTGTGCATCCTCTGGAAAGACAATATCAAGTAATATCACATCTGGATTCTCTGATTCAACGGCATCGATTATATTCTCTGTATCTAACTTTGAAACCACTGTATAGTCATTCGCTTCCAGAATCATTGTAATACTATCGATAATATCCCGATCATCATCAATTATCATTATTTTACTCATGAGAATGCCCTCCTTCTTTAAAACAAATGCTGACACGGGTTCCTTCATTCAAGCTGCTTTCAATCTGCAGTTCTGCATCCAGAATTTGGCTGCATACTTTCACAATGGATAAACCCAGTCCTGTGCCACCTTCATAAAATTGAGCCGCATGATTGGTTCGATAATGCTCTTCAAAAACTTTATTAATTTGGATTTTATCGATACCAATACCCTGATCTTCAATGGTCACACAAAGCAATTTTTTATTAGCGGCTTGTTTTTCATTTAAAATGATATTAATCTCACCGTCGATATGAGAATAATTAATCGCATTGCTGAGTAAGTTATTAAAAATCAATTGTAAGTTTTCTTCATTAGCTAAAATACATTTGTTCTCATTTGTATTGGTAGCTGATAATTGATTGACGATGGTTATTTTAATATTCTTTTCACAGGTTAAGTTTTCATTTTTGAGAATAAATTCGCGTATATATTTTTCTATATCAATCCGATGAAATTGTGTATTTGTTTTATCATCCAAAACAACATAAGACTTTAAGTTGCCTAGCTTTATAATATCCGTGACATTATTTAATAAGTAATCACATCGTTGACCGATCCTATTCATTATTTTTAATACTTTATCATTAATTTCACCAGCGTAACCTTCGTTCATTGTGTAAACATAATTTTTTATGGCTGCCAATGGGGCTTTTAATTCATGGGTACTGCGTAATGTCGCCTGTGTTTTTTCTTCGTCCAGTTTAATCATATCCTGATAACTGCGTTCGAGCCCCAGTTCATTTTTTATTAATCTTGAAGTGATACTGCATAATAAATACCAACAAAAAATAACACATGACAATAAAATAAAGATATAACCTAATAAAATCATTGGTTGTGAAAAAACCAGCATTTTGTACGAAGAATTGATAATTGAAATGGTTGGTATCATATTAAAAAATTCCAAAATCAAGGGACTTATCACTATAAATACGCCCAATAAAGCAAGGAGAAGGCTTTGCCTTGAAGTAAAAAAAAGTGTCGCTAAAATAGTGTTTGGAATGATCATCAAAATAATGGGCGTTTCAATACTACCCAGAGTATAAACAACCAAAGTTAAGGCTAAATAGTCAGTAATGATCTGTATCATGAGATAAAAACGCAAGTCAAATGTCCCCAGGCATTTGTTATATGTGTAGCGAAGTTGATACTGATATATAGAATTACAGAAAAATAAAAAAATATTAGCAGCCAATAAATATTCAAAATTTAAATGAATTGTGTTTTTATCCAAAACAAAAAAAGTCAGAACAATCAGAAATGAACTGATACCAATATAATACCAACGAATTTGGACTGACCAGTTCAGACGTTTTACCAGTTCTTTAACGTGAACATCTTGAATGCAATGGATGATATTTTCTTCTAACACGCTTCTAGCTCTTTATTTCATGACAAAGGAAATTAGTAGATTCTGAGTATCATAGCCTGTCATTCATTATTGGGCGATTTGACGCAGTCCGAGCACAATAATGAATGACAGGCCATGATACGGACATTACTCCAATAATTATTATTTTGAAAATAAGGTTGCCATTAATTCATTTAAATTAGCCAAGAGTGAATCCGACATATCACTCATATTTTTTTGTAAACACTCACTGACTTCCTGTTCAAATTCAATTTGCACTGGCTGTATAGCAAAAAAATAAAGTTCTTGATCAAAGCCTAAGCTTTTACTCAACGCCAAAGCATCTGAAAAGCCGAGTCCATGGGTTGATACACTTTTATGATGTTGCTCTAATTTACAGTCTGATTGATGAAACCATTTAAATTCTCCACCTTTCATTCCCATATCAGCACAATCAACAATCACAATTGGAGTCTCAATTTCTAACAATTCAGAAGCTACTGACAAAGCATCTCTGCTTTCCCATATTTGCACATCAACATCTGATGACAATTGATTTTTTATAGTGTCAACAATGACAATACCAATGCCATCATCACCCATATTTGTATTACCAATACCGACCAGAGTGATGAAAGCCTTAGACAAAATGAACATCCAGCATATGAACGGAACAGGATATACAAGGATCATAAGCTCTTAATAACATTTCCATATGAGAAGCCAAAGCCTCTTTTTCCATAATAGGTAACATTTGCGGCACAAATTTTTTCATATCTC
>JADGEK010000160.1 GCA_016744395.1 Gammaproteobacteria bacterium
TTTTTACTGGTACACCCATCTTGATAAAATTCTGGACTTTGGTTCAAGGCTTACGCCATTGTCGCCAGTAACACATACAGATACGACGTCTGATCCAATGATCCAAATCCACACTGAGTTGGTACGCATTAGCAATAAGAAAATAGTTTCCCCATCCTCTGAGATAACGGTTTAAGATCTGAATTTGTTTTGTCATCGAGTTCCCCCTGTTACGATTAGTTAACCGTCGAACTTCCTGTTTGAATTTCTTCAATGAACGTTCACGTATACGGATGAAACCGTATTTAAACCCAAATCCCAGAAGCTTTGTTTTTGAGACTGGGCGAACTGATGTCCCCTGATTTCCAGTGTATTATTGAGCAAGACATTAGATGATAACAAAGGCGATAGTGGGCCACCTTGCGGAACCCCCTGTGTTGTTCTGGTACACCATCCATTTTCACTTATTCCGGCTCTGAGATATTTTCCTATCAGTCTCTTTATTGCCTTGTCTTGCACCTTACGCCCCAGACAATTCATTAAGAGGTCATGGTTTACTTGGTCAAAGAACTTGGATAAATCAACATCGACAGAGATTTTATGACCTGATTTAATGCTGGAATGTAGGCGTTTTACTGCCTGTCCTGCACTTCGTCGAGGCCTGAATCCATAACGGTATTCGGAAAATTCAGGGTCAAGTACGGTGTGAGCATTTGATTACTATGGCCTATGCTGACTGCTGTTTAATCACACCGCCAGTTGCCTGACAGAGCACTATCAGTACCATCTGGTTCGCTCTCTTCTGCCGATGGGTCAGAAGAGCCAAGACACTTTTATACCAGTGCCTCACTGGTGTTCTTCCGATCGCAGGTTAAACAGATCTCCCCGAATAAAAATATTGACTTTCACTGCACAACTGCATCATTTACTCTACCCGGTAGATCACTTGGTTTTGTTGTCTTGTGCCAACTCACCTTCAGGCCAAGCCTAGTATGATGTTTTTGTTCATCAGCTCGCAGTTTTGCTCTGGGCTTCCTTCACACCTTTCCTCACGGATCAGCACTTGCCTTTCGCTAGTAGTTAAGGTCATAATATCCCTAAATATTTAAGGTGATAACCGTGATCTTCCTTTAGAGGAATTTCACCTCATCAATCAATGCCCATGTCGGGCGTACACAAATAGATGTACGTGGACAGAGAAAGTTTGGCTGAAATATAGGTGTTTGCTTATTTTATAAACAATAAAGTCTGAAATAACAAATTAAAGGTAAATTTTTTGGATTCCTCCATATCAATATTTGTACTCTTATTTTTATTTATGCTTGGAGTTCAGTTGTTTGTAGATGCTATCTTTGTGTTTTTATGTTTTATTACTGGAGTTGTTGTTCTAAAGCTAATTACCTTTTTAAACTCCGAGTGCAAAATTATAGGATATAAGTTTTTTAAAGATACATATAAAACAACACCCAAATATAGAAAACCAATGGCAGTAGGTTTTATTGTATGGGTAAGTTTCTTATTTTCTTTAGTGGCCTTACAATAATATTATTGTAAATAAATAACTTGTTATTAATTACCAGTAATTATGAGCTAACCAGAGCGTGCTGAAGGAAGCAATAAGCTTTGCTTGAAAAATAATAAAATGGAGGTGATGTATGAAAACAATGAATTGCACACAACTTGGAGGAGCTTGCGATAAAGAATTCCATGCCACTTCTTTTGAAGAAATTGCAGAAATGAGTAAGCAGCATGGCATAGAGATGTTTCAAAAAAATGACGAGGCACATCTTAAAGCAATGAATGAAATGCAAGAAATTATGAAAAAACCAGAAGCAATGAACGATTGGTTTGAAAATAAGAGAAAAGAATTTGAGGCATTACCCGAGGATTAAACATCAAAAGAACTCCCTTGCTCTCAAACATTTTTGCCATTGAAGTTTGTGCCTTTGCTATTGTGTCAAACTACTCATACCGTCCTGAAAATCAATGAGCACATTGCCCGTAAAGTCAGTGCCGAAGACCATTGTACTGGCCAATTTTTGAAAATAAAAGACATTGGGTTAGAGGAATCAATGCTTGCAGGAAACCATTTAAAACCAACCTTCTTATTCCCATCACTGCTTAAAATTAACCGCTTACTCTTTTAGGCTGTTTTGCAAAGCATTGCAGGTTTTCCCCTATCTGATGTTCTCAGCTTTACTCCCTCTGAATACATTGAACCTTCATTTTATGGATGGCCTGCTAATACTCCTGTTAATGCATGTTTCGAAATGCTAGGCATCGAGCACCAAACTATTAAATTTTCATTGTGTCAGCTCACAATGTTGTGTTATAACATAACATCTGAAGCAGACAATGAAAAATATCATTATCGTCAACTTGAAGCGCACCTACATAGACATAGACTGGACGAATTGACTCTGGCACAGGAAGGGAGCGACTGTCGCTTAGAATACTCAAAAATTGATGTGTCTTCATTAATTGATTTAGATAGCCATGAGAAATGCCAGCATGCACATAAATTGACATCTATCAGAGTTGACTTATTTGATCACTTTCCTGGCATCGAAAAACTGAATGCTCTATGGATTACAGATAAAGTTCAAGAGAGAACTCAACTTTCCAAAAACATTCAATTTATCCATCTTAAGGAAAAGTTATGAACAATGTACAGACTGAAATTGATCACGCTGAAAAACGATGTCATTCCCATGGAACACGTTTAACCCATAAAAGGAAGCA
This sequence comes from Gammaproteobacteria bacterium, assembly GCA_016744395.1. Taxonomy (GTDB): domain Bacteria; phylum Pseudomonadota; class Gammaproteobacteria; order GRL18; family GRL18; genus GRL18. The sequence continues at coordinate 2,722 of JADGEK010000160.1, forward strand.
AGTACTCGCTGGATTACTACTCTCGGGTAAAGCTTTATCTGCCTATGAATTGGCATCATATTGTCAAACAGAAATTGCTGAAACCATCTCAGTTATGTCTGTGTATCGTATTCTTGACTTTCTGGAAGGCGAACAGTTGGTACACAAACTAAAATTGGCCAACAAGTTCGTTGCCTGTTCACACATATCTTGTAGCCACAGCCATGGAGTGCCTCAATTTCTGATATGTAATCAATGCCAGAGTGTCAGGGAAATCACCATAAATCAGTCAACGTTTAAGTCACTCCAACAAAACGTGGAAGAGGCAGGGTATCATCTGGTGAGTCCTCAGCTCGAAATGAGCTGTCTGTGTGACGAATGCATGTCTAAGGCTGCTTAATCATGACAAAACAGCAAATTTTTTACAAACAACTTATTAACATCCCAGGATTCTATCTATGCTGACAAATTTATTATTAGTAGGCCCAACAGTTGATACTATATTGCATGTGGTCACACATAGCCCGCAAGTAAGTGCTGTCATTGGTGGTATAGGGCTAGGCAACCTATTCTATCATATACCACGTTTTAAAAAGGAAAGGGCTCAGACGATCGGTATAGGAGCTTTAACAGGTGCTTATCTTCTCGATTCTGCGGCTCATCTTTTACTCGCTGGCTCATCCGTTGGTACGTTGGGGCTTACCATTGTTGGGTTATTGACACTAGGCTCTGCTATAGGCACTTACGCAGGTATTAACTGGGCTGGTAACCAGAAAAGCCACAAGTCAAAATACACGACTGTCGCTGTCGCTGGTTTTGGTACGCTTCATTTCGGGTCCCATGTTTACATCGCTGCAAGGGCTTTACTGGGAACCGTCTATGCTGCGTCTAGTCTGTTCGGTAAAGGCATTCTCGGGCTGGCTGGAAATCTTGGGCTTATGGCTGTTGCGGTATATACCCTAATAAATGAAAATAAAGCACATAGTCATAGTTGAAAAACCTCCGAGAGTCTATAGAGATCCTCTATACAGTGATTTCTAAAGTTTATCTAATATTTCAGTTGTTTTTACTCAGTTTGTTCAAACATTAAGCAATGGTATAGAATCATTCAAGTCTTAATGAGTTTGTCCTGTCTTTTTTCCATTGCAGCATAATAAACAACAGGGATGACGAGCAGAGTTAACATAGTCGATACCAGCAAACCAAAAATTAAGGAAATAGCCAGCCCCCCAAAGATAGGATCATCAATAATAAAAAAACCACCAATCATTGCTGCAATTCCAGTTAAAATAATTGGTTTGGCTCTTACTGCTGCAGATTGAACAACAGCATTGTGCAATTCCATTCCATCACTGACCAGCTGGTTAATATAATCAACCAGTAAAATTGAGTTACGCACAATAATACCTGCCAGAGCAATCATTCCGATCATAGAAGTGGCTGTAAACTGTGCCCCTAGCAGGGCATGGCCTGGCATGATACCAATAATTGTCAGAGGAATTGGTGCCATAATGACCAGTGGTACCAGATAGGAGCGAAATTGAGCAACAACCAGTAAATAAATCATTAATAAGCCCACTGCATAAGCGATACCCATATCACGAAAAGTTTCATAGGTTATCTGCCATTCACCATCCCATTTAAGATTATATTCATAAGGGTTTTCAGGCTGATTGATAAAATATTGGGCCAGTGCTTTGTTCTTTTCTAATGCATCAGAAATTTCAAACATACCATATAAAGGGCTATCGACTATCCCTCCCATATCAGCAGTGACAAATACAACAGGCAATAGATCTTTATGGTAAATATTATGTTCACGAGTGCCTTTTTGTAATTGAATTATCTCCAGTAAAGGGACCAGTTTTCCACTTTCTGAACGCACTTGTAAAGCGAGTACCTGCTCCAAATCAGCTTTGTCAATCTCAGAATATTCCAGGCGCACAGGTGCTGGGTATTTCAGATGCTTATCATGCAGATAGGTTACATCAGCACCATTCAATACAGTCGCAAGAGCCTGAACTATGGTGGATTGGTTAACACCCAGCAAAGAAGCTTTTTGACGATCGACAGTAATAGTAAATTTAGTCGATGGATATTCAATACTGTCATCAATATCAATAATATCCAATGTATTTTCAAACAATTGCCGTATTTGTTTGGCCTCACGGATCTGCCCCGCATAATCCAGACCATAAATTTCAGCGACGATAGGTGCCTGGACTGGTGGACCGGGAGGCACTTCAACTATCTTGGCATTACCTGAATATTTCCTGGCAATCGTCTGGATTGGGTGTCGTATAGCAATTGCTATCTCATGGCTTTTTCGTTCTCGATGCTGTTTATCAATTAAGTTAACCTGAATATCACCAATATTGGCTCCCTCACGTAAATAATATTGACGGATTAAACCGTTAAAACTGATAGGCGAAGCTGTTCCCGCATAGACTTCATAATCAGTAACTTCATTCACGGTGTCCAGAAAACCGCCTATTTCATGCAGTACCCGACTGGTTTGCTCTAAACTTGAACCTTCTGGCATATCAAGCACCACTTGAAGTTCTGATTTATTATCAAAAGGCAGCATTTTTAAAATGACTGTTTTATTAACGACCATCAGTAGAGCAACACAAATCAATAATAAAATGCCCAGTAATAAAAACCAGCGGTTACGTCGTCCTACACGCCCCTGTAAAAAAGGTGACATCAGGCGAGTAAAAAAAACGTTCACCTTATCATTTTTTTCATTATCGGAGTCGGAAGGTACTGCATCATGGTTTGAATGAACTTTAGCTAATAGAATATTGGTTAACCAAGGGGTGAATACAAATGCAATAATAAGTGATGCGAGCATACCCATACTGGCATTGATTGGAATAGGACTC
>JADGEK010000053.1 GCA_016744395.1 Gammaproteobacteria bacterium
ACAAATTCGAGCAGAGGGGGATTCACAAGTGGTGGTTACAGGAGGAAAAAACTTAATTCCTGAAAGTGCCCGTCATTATCAGGTTCACAGTTGCTGGAAAAAAGTATCGGGTGAGTGGCTACTCAGTTGCCTTGAATGGAAATGATTGTCTCTCTGTCCACATAATGATAGCGACTGGTAAACGTGGAAAAAAAACATATTTTTGAGAAGAATAAAAATGCCCTTAGCCCCAAAAAAAAGCCTTTAGCCAAAAAAAAGCCTTTAGCCAAAAAAAAGCCTTTAGCCAAAAAAAAGCCCTGCTGTTTCCAGTAGGGCTAAATGTTTTGTGCTAACTTGTACTAACACATTAAAGTACAAGCAGCTAAATGGTTAATGCTTCCGAGTCTTAAACAATACGAGTAAGGAGTCGTAGTTTTTAAAACTCTTTAAGTAAGCGGTCAAACAATATGGAGAGTATGTATATTGTTTCACTTTACTTATTTAATATATAGCATTATGCGTGCCAAGTTTTAATAATAAATATAAGTTGTTTGTAATCATGATTTTGAATCTTATTGGCATAAAAAATGATTTTTCTATTTGTCTGTGAAATATCATGCCAGGCACGAAATATCGCTTTTTGTGTATAAGGAGATAACGAAATAGCGATGTTAGACCAGAATAATGATGATGTGGAGTCCAACGTAAGTATTTATCTCACTGGTAAACCATCATCCCAATAAGGTGAGTCTCCAAAATATTCTTTTAAAAAATCAGAAAAAACTCTAATGCGTCTTGGAATTAATCGTCCAGGAGGGTAGACCGCGTAGAGACCAACGGATGGTGATGGGTAATCTTTCAATATTTGTATGAGTTGACCTTCTTTAATGAATTGACCTAATATGAATGTGGGAGCTGTTGTAATGCCCAGTCCAGCAACTGCCGCTGTTGCTAGAGCTTCACCATTATTGGCCTGAAAGTGAATTTGTGGCTGGCCATGAATGATCTTATTGCCTGATGTTCTGTATCGCCACTGCTGTTTATAGTCCAGATTGGTATATTGCAGCCCAATATGTTGCGCCAATTCAGAAGGGTGTTCAGGTTCTCCATGTTGTTGCAGGTAGGACTGACTGGCACAACTCATGATATGTATTGTTCCCAAACGTCTTGAGATCAGACTGGAGTCTTCTAATTGACCAATTCTTACGGCCATATCAGCTCCCTCACCCACGACATTAATATTTCGATCGTTCAAATCTAAGTTAAGCCTTATGGCAGGGTGTTCAGTGAGAAATTTGACAATAGCATGGGATAAATGATTGATAGTAAAAGATAAGGGGGCAGTGAGTTTAAATGAGCCTCCTAGTTCGAGTGTTTCCTGTGAAATGCTTTCTTCAGCATCGCGAAGACTGCTCAGAATCTGTGTTGCTTGTTGGTAAAAGTGTTTACCTGATTCTGTCAATGTCAGTTTTCGAGTGGTACGGTTGAGCAAACGGCTGCCCAGGTGGGTTTCCATTTCACTGACGCGTCGACTGATAACGGACTTGGCAATGTTTAAGCGCTGACCCGCAGCGCTGAAAGTACCCGCTTCTATGACCGCAACAAAAGCTTCTAAATTGGCAAATTTATTCATATTGTTGCTAAATATAGAACAAAGAGTTATAAAAATCCATATTTATTCATTGATTTACATTCAATATACTGTTTCTAATTCAAAAGAAAAGATTTTTTGACAGCCTATAAGGTAACTTAAATGAAACATCTCATCATATATACTCATCTTAACCCAAATAGTTTCACTAAAGCCGTAGTGAATGAAGTCGAAAAAATTTCGAATGACATAGGGCATGAAACAAAAATAATTGATTTGTATGGTGATAAATTCAATCCAGTTTTAGAATTTTCAGATATTGAGTATTCATTCATGGATGGTGAAGCGCCGACTGATGTGAAACATTATCAGGATAAAATTACCTGGGCTGAACACATTACTTTTGTTTATCCTTTATGGTGGGGGCAAATGCCTGCAATGCTGAAAGGATTCATTGATCGAGTTTTTGCCCATGGCTATGCTTATACCTATGATGAAAATGGTCCAAAGGGCTTACTAAATGATAAATCAGTGCAATTGATTATTAATACAGGCAATCCAAATAAAACACTAAGTGAGTCAGGTCTACAGGCTTCTATGGAAAAAATAATTGATGATGGTGTTTTTGGGTTTTGTGGAATGGAATCCAAAGTGACCTTCTTTGGTAATATCTCATTGTCGACAGATGAAGAAAGAAAACAACATCTGGATAGTGTTAAAAATTTAGTTGTGTAATCTTTATTTAGGAAATGGCAATGGGCATGTTGTATAAGGGTAAGCTGGTTGATAACTGGTTGGAGCAAGAGGTCGATGATGGTGAATTCAAACGAATGGAAAGCACTTTTCATCACTGGATAACACCAGATGGCCAACCTGGAAAAACAGGTGATGCAGGTTTTAAAGCAGAAGCTGATCGCTACCACTTGTATATTTCGGGGGCATGTCCATGGGCTCATCGTACGGTTATTGTTAGAAAGCTAAAAAAACTTGAAAACCTCATTGGCTTATCCATAGTTGAGCCTGAGATGCTTGATAAAGGCTGGACTTTTTCAACAGATGGTCAATATAAAGATCATGTCCATGGCTTTCAATTTATGCATGAAATTTATACTCTGGCAGATGAACATTTTACAGGACAAATTACGGTACCCGTCTTATGGGATAAGAAGCTCAATACAATCGTAAATAATGAGTCATCTGAAATAATTCGTATGTTTAATTCAGCTTTTAATGAGTTAGTTGACGATGAAGACAGTGCGACAATAGATTATTATCCTAAAGAGTTGCGTTCAGAGATTGACGTGGTTAATCAACGTATCTATGACAACATTAACAATGGTGTCTATCGATGCGGTTTTGCCAGTACTCAGGATGCCTATGAGCATGCATTTAAACAATTGTTTAATGAACTGGATTGGGTTGAGGAAAAGCTATCAACACAGCGTTATTTGGCAGGTGATCAAATGACAGAAGCCGATTGGCGTTTATTTACTACATTGATTCGATTTGATGCCGTTTATGTTGGCCATTTTAAATGCAACTTAAGGCGCATTGCTGATTATGATAATTTATCCAATTTTCTCAGAGAGCTCTACCAGATGACGGGGATTGCAGAGACAATTGATATAGAGCAGATTAAGAGACATTATTATTTCAGTCATACTACGATTAATCCTAATCAAATCATTGCTAAAGGACCTGAATTAACATTTCATGCAGCACATGATCGTGACATGAAGTTTAGTTCATGATTTTTGAAATATCCTCCTCAAATTCATTCGCACTGAGCTAAAGAATAGGACTGGCAAAGCGTGTCTAATTTTTCTTTGCATTCTGGGCTTTCATACTAATTGGGTTGCAGATAAATACTCTTTTTAAATCAGCATCCTAATTGATTCTTTTAGGTCGAAAATAATGATTGTTATCGTAAAAACTGGGTGATTCATTTTCAATTGACCAACCAGGGATGCCGAGAATGGGCAGAGGTGAAAGGTGGCTGGAGTCGCACAAGGCATTTTTCTTTTGAATATCTTCGCATAACAATTGATCCAATATCTGATACTGAGTCATTTTGTTCTGCTGGTAAAATGACTCATCCACTTCAATGCAGTAAGCTTTTCCTGTAAAACCGATAAACGGTTTGAAGGCTTTTTCGTACATACCATGACCAAAAACAAAGGCCCCTATATTTTGTTCCCACTGTTGACGTGATTGAACAAATACATCGTGCCATTGATGGTTTTTTAAAGCTTTTAATAGGCAGGCATTATTACTGGCAATAATAATACCTGATTCATCAAGGTGGGTGATTGCATCGCGTGCTGGTGTCCTTTTTTTGCCAGGCTGTTGTTTTAATTCTTGAATATGCAAATCATTCAATAGAATTTTTGTTTTAGGGAATAGTAACCAGATAAAAGCATTAAAAAGATCATGCCAGTTTTGTTCTCTAGTGCTCACAATGCCTTTTTTGAATACTCTTTCTTCATAGCCCATTTCTGGAAAAGGGAGAGTACTATCCTGGGGTTTCATATCAAGTGTCAGGCCACTGGATAGAATTACAGGCTCATTCAATAAAGCCAGTAATCCTTGGCAGCCAGGCCAATCAGACCATTGCGTGTCATTTAATAGTGTTTTTAGATCAGAAAACAGTGGGGATTTATTGAGAAAGTCAGCATCCCATTGATTGATTATATTTTTTGCCATTAGCTGATTTTAGCAAAAGTATTTTGGTTTGCACATTTATTCATTAATACCATTGAAAGCCAGGAGCTATTTAGTCTGTACAAGGTTCAGGCTTTGCTATTCCATAACCCTGAAGATAATCCACTTCCATATGGATTAATTCATCCTGTATGGCCTTATTTTCAACATATTCAGCAATGGTCTGCAGGCCCATAATGTGACCAATTTCATTAATGGATTTAACCATGGCGCGATCAATGGGATCATCGACAATATCTTTAACAAAGCTGCCGTCAATTTTAAGAAAATCAACGGGCAGATTCTTTAAATATTCAAAAGAGGACATACCAGTACCAAAGTCATCAAGAGCAAACAAAAAGCCGTGCTCGCGAAGTTGTTGTATGAAGTTGACAGCATCACTCAGTTGCATGACTGCGGCACTTTCTGTAACTTCAAAACAAATGATTTTAGGGTTTATTTGAAATTCTTTTTGTTGCTCCATAATAAATTGATATAAGCCTTCATCACCAATAGATTGTCCGGATAAATTAATAGAGCAGAAATCTACTTTCTTATGCTGTTTAATCTGAGAGATCAGCCATTTAAATGTTGAACGTATGACCCAACGGTCCAGATCGGCCATCAGGCCATAATGTTCAGCGGCAGGTAGAAAAGCACCTGGTGGAATGATGTTGTCTTGACTGTCCCGCATCCGAAGTAAAATTTCAAAATGTTGATTTTCCTGACTTAATGGGTCAGAAGGTAAAATGGTTTGTTGATAAAGAACGAAGCGATTTTCTTCCAAAGCTTTCTGAATTTCAGAAACCCACTGCATTTCACTCTGATGTTTAGCCGTTTCGTTGTCATTGCCACTGCTGATATGGACCTGGTTACGTCCCTTGTTTTTAGCAATGTAACAGGCTGCATCAATGATACTCATGATGTTCTGAACCGATAGTGTCTCTTCAGAAATCGCTGAAAGGCCAATACTGCAACTGACACTGAATATTTTTTCTTCCCAGACAAAGCGAAAGTCTTTGATTGATTTACAAATCTGCAATGAAATCTCTCGGGCATGCTCTATTGGGCAATTTTCTAATAATAAACCAAATTCATCACCGCCAAGTCGTGCCAGTGTGTCATTACTGCGCACTGAATCTTTTAGTAATTGTGATATCAACTTAAGCATTTCATCGCCAGCTAAATGGCCACAAGTGTCATTAATGACTTTAAATTGATCCAGATCCAAATAACATACGACATGTTTAATACCCTCATGTTGAGCAGATTTTAGTGCAAATGTGAGGTGTTGTTCAAAGGAATATCGATTCAGTAGTGAGGTCAATGAGTCATGAGATGCAAGATAATTCACCTTTCTGGTCATGGCCTGACTTTCTGTGACATCTCGGAAAATCGTCACTGAACCTGTAATCCGTTGTTTATCATCACGAATTGGATAAGCGGAGTATTGAACAGGGAAATTGCTGCCATCTTTTCGCCAAAATACTTCATTTTCAACACAAGAAGATGTGCCATTACGAAATGCTTTATAGATAGAGCATTCTTCTTGAGGGAAGTAGCTACCATCTTTATGGCTGTGATGAGTTAATTGGTGCATTGACTGGCCTTTTAGCTCGGCTAACGAATAACCAAAAATTTCTTGAGCAGCATGATTGACGAAAGTACAAGTGCCACTCTTGTCAACACCAAAAATACCTTCACCAGTAGACTCTAATAACATTCTCATTAAGTCGTTGAGTTTGGTCAGTTCCTGTTCTCTGGTATGAATTGTTTGTGACATAAGATTGAATGCATGTCCCATGCTCGTCAGTTCATCATTGCCTGAAAGCTCAATTTGAGTATCATAATTACCGTCAGCTAATTTTTCTGAACCTACTTTGAGACTTTCTATTCGGGATAAAACCGTTCGATTAAGCAATAGTGCAATTAATGCAAAGGAAATGAGCATGCCCAATAAATGGATGGCAATATTGCGCCTTAATAAATCCACTGTTCTTTGTTGAATAATCTGTGCGGGTAACTTAATGCTCATTAAACCGCGCAAATCACCAATTTTATAATTATATGCTGTGTCATATCGATCCTGAATACTTTCGGGTGCCTTCTCTTTTTTACCATGACATTTCATGCAGCGAGGTTTCACTAAAATAGGTTGGCTAAAATGATAAAAATCTTCTCCAGAAAGATTGGTATAGGGAACAAAGCGCTCAGAAACTTCATCGTTGTCACGAAAAAACTGCATGGCTTCCAGCTCGATTTGATCTGCCTGGTTATCAGGATTTCTTGGGTGATCTGAGACATTATTGAAGGTCAGGCCATTATCAACCCATTGTGTAAAATCACGAGAAATGCGACTGATGGCGTGAGCAGGTAAAAATTCAATGGTTTGATTATTAATTGGTATCTTGTGATTGATGAAAATTTTTTGATAAACACCGCGATATGACTCTAACATGCCTCGTATAGTTCGAGCATTTTCTTTGATATTTGTGATTACTTCAGATTTGATTTGGCGCTGACCAATATAGGTATTAACGGCAAAATGCGCGAGGAAAATAATTGCAGTAATAACAAAAACTTTTGTTTGTAATCGCATTGGGTTAAATTGCCTGGCTGTAAAATCATCACAATATATAAGAGTATAGGTAACTTTAGGGATAAAATCTAGCAAGTGAGCAGTGGAGCGGTAGCAGGAAGTATGGGGTGACCAATGCTCTACTGTCTGGATGACAGAGAGTATTGGTCAAGATTGCTAAAATTTATTTATAGATGCAGAGATAGGCTGTATCAGTCTCCATTTTAACATCAAAAGACTGCTCCGCTTCGACTCGAAATGTTTCACCGGCATTAAAATTTTTCCAGTCATTGCTACCAGGTAATTTTACTTGCATTTGACCACTTGTTACGGTCATTAACTCAATGCTTGATGTGCCAAAAGTGTAGTCACCTGGAGCCATAACTCCTGCTGTGGCCTTTCCATCAACGCTATTAAAAGCGATGGATTTCACTTTACCATCAAAATATTCATTTACTTCAAACATGACTGCATCCTCGTCGTTTCATCGATAATTTAAAATTTAATTGGTGTCTGATTAAGGCTTTACAGGTAAGCCTGCTTGTTTCCAGCCAAAAAAGCCTGCGGAATAGTTTTTCACATTGGTATACCCCATTTTTTGCAGTGTTTCAGCAGCAAAAGGGCTTCTTAAGCCACCACCGCAATAAACCACAATCGGTGTCTCTTTGCTTAATGCGACCCGTTGTACTCGAAATTCTAACCAGCCCCGAGGGATATTGACGTTCTGTGAGGCATCGATTTTACCATCCATATTTTGTATTTCTGTGGCAGTACGAATATCAATCAATACCATATCCAGTTCATCATCAAGCATTTTTTTTAATTCTTTTGTTTCGATGAATGTCGTATTTTTCTCTGCCGCTGCTTGTAATTGGGCACCTGTTGGTATTCCTGAAGTTTCTGCATGGGCTATGGGTGTGAGAACAGAAAAAGAGAGTAAGTAAGCCAGTAAGAGGGATTTTTTCATATCTATATTCCTTAAGTATATAAGCCGTTTTATGAGGGTAACTTTCAGCTTTTGTCTAGAGTAGACCCTGGAAACTGGGAATAAATTCTACCCTATTTGAAAAAATTTTAATATTCCAATATTAAAATTTATTGACAAATTTAAAAATTGAATATAACGTAAATAGACCGGTCGGTCAATATTGGGTTGTTAAATCTGCTCCATTGTGAATTGACTGATATTTTATATTTTTTTAAATGAGGAGGCAGCATGAATAAGGATAAACAAAGGCATAAGACAAGCTCAGGATTGGATGCTATGGCATTGAATTTTGCTCATTTTATTATTCGGTGGAGAATATTGGTCATTATTCTGACTTTGCTGTTGGTTGCACTAGCAGGTTTTGGTGGACGATTTTTAGAGTTTTCAAATAATTATCGAGTTTTTTTTAGTCCAGATAATCCTGAACTCAACACCTTTGAAAATTTCCAGAAAATTTACCGTAAAAATGACAATATTTTAATTGTTGTTAAACCAGAGACTGGGCGTGTATTTTCCAATCAAACCGCGGGTGTTATCGAAAAAATGACGCAAATGGCCTGGCAGATCCCTTTTGCTAGTCGTGTTGACTCCATTAGTAATTTTCAAAATAGTTGGGCCAGTGGTGATGACTTAGTGGTGGAAAATCTGTATCGAAACGGTGCCGATTTGATGCCTAAAGTATTGAGAGAAAAAAGTGAAATTGCTCTACAAGAGCCTTTGCTCAAGGGTAATTTATTGGCCAGCAATGCACAGGCTACAGGGATAAATGTGACCATGCAATTCCCTGAAAAAAGTTTGACCGAGCTTCCAGAAGCCATTGCAGCTGCTCATCAGATTGAACAAATAATTGAGACTGAATATCCAGGCATTGAAATAGCCATCACTGGCATTGCTTCTCTCAATAATGCCTTTTCCGCATCGGCACAAGTGGATGCTATGAGCTTAATTCCCATTATGTATCTGGTTTTGATTCTCATCATGATCATTGTTCTTCGTAAAATGAGCAGTGTATTTGCAACATTGTTAGTGATTGGGTTTTCGACTATCAGTGCAATGGGGATGGCTGGTTATATTGGAATTGCATTAGACCCCATTGGTCTAACTGCTGCGATTGTTATTCTAACATTGGCAATTGCAGACAGTATTCATGTGCTTATTTCGATGAATCAAATGTTAAAAAAAGGTCATGATAAAGTTTCTGCAATTACAGAAAGCATTCGCATTAATTTTCTAGCGATCAGTGTTACCAGTGTCACTACTGTGGTTGGGTTTTTAGCACTTAATTTTTCCAATGCACCGCCTTTTTGGCATTTAGGAAATATTACAGCAATGGGAATTGCCATGGCTTGGTTGTTTTCATTAACATTTTTGCCTGCTTTTATCAGTTTATTTCCAGTCAAACAGGTTTCAGAAAAAGAGGTGTCCAGAGGAGATGATAATTCTTTTCTGAAGGCTTTAGCAACCTTTGTGAGTCAACATTATCATGCAATTATAATCGTTAGCTTTGTTGTGACGGTGAGTTTGCTCTCCCTTATTCCAAGGATTGAATTGAATGATCAGTGGGTAGATTATTTTGATCACCGAATCCAGTTTCGAGGTGATGCAGAGTTTGCTATGGAACATCTTACGGGTCTGTATTTATTAGATTATTCACTCAAATCTGGTTCAGAAGGGGGGGTAAGTGAACCTGAATATTTGAAGAACCTGGAACGTTTTGCACAGTGGCTAAGATTACAACCTGAAGTTTTGCACGTTTACAGTTATTCAGACATTGTTAAACGTTTGAATAAAAATATGCATGGTGATGATGAAGCATGGTATCAACTGCCTGAAGAGCGGGATCTGGCTGCTCAGTATTTGTTGCTTTACGAATTGTCACTGCCCTTTGGTCTGGATTTAAATGATCGCATCAGTCTGGATAAGAGTGAATCTCGTGTCACGGTAACCATCAAAGAATTGAGTACGACACAGGTGAGGGACTTTGTGCAACGTTCTGAAACCTGGTTGAGCAATCATCTCCCCATATCTCAGCAAGCAGAAGCGACAGGTGCGACTGTAATGTTCTCACATATTTCACAACGAAATATTGAAAGCATGCTACTGGGCAATGTTATTGCTGTTGGGCTTATTGCACTGATTTTAATGATCAGCTTACGGAGCTTTTTTTATGGCTTGTTGAGCATGATTCCTAATTTGATTCCTCTGATGATGACCTTTGGTATCTGGGCTTACCTTGTTGGTAAAGTGGGTATGGGTGCTGCAACGGTTTCAGCGACATCATTGGGTATTATCGTTGATAACACGGTTCACTTTTTAAGTAAATTCTTACGCGCAAGAAGGGAGGATCAAGCAACGAAACCAGAGGCTATTCACTATGCTTTTCAACATGTTGGTACTGCTATTATTGCTAATACCTTTATTTTAGCCAGTGGTTTTTTGGTGCTGGCAAACTCCAGTTTTAAATTAAATGTTGAAATGGGTCAATTAACGGCTTTGGCTATTGTTATTGCTCTTGTGGTTGATTTTTTGGTTTTACCAGCCTTATTGATGTTGGGATATCAATCAAAATCCACTAAAAATACTGCTAAGCAAATTAATAAAGCAAGACTGGAAAAACCATTACTCGAACAGAGTTGATTTTACTGCGTGAGATTGAATATCCATTCATTAATAGATTTTTAATTTCTATAGACATATTAAAAGGGAAATAATAATGAAAAAAACACTATTGGCACTTTCTATAAGTTGTCTGACATTGAATGCTTCAAGTGCTATTGCAAATGTGGATGACATGGCTGACAAAGGCTATGAAATTGCAGCCAGGAGCGATAGAAGCGATCGCGGCTTTATTGATAGCCAGGTTTCACTTTCAATGACTTTAAAAAATGCTGCAGGCATGACTAATACTCGAACCTTGAATGTCAGTACTTATGAAGATATGGATGAAGAGGTCGGTGACAAAAGTCTTATCATATTTAAAAGCCCAGCAGACATAGATGGTACTGCTTTATTATCGCACGCAAAAATACTTGATCCTGATAATCAGTGGCTTTACTTACCAGCTTTAAAACGGGTTAAGCGCATTTCCTCGGTGAATAAATCAGGTCCATTTGTGGGCAGTGAATTTGCTTTTGAAGATTTAACGGCCTCTGAATTAAATAAATACGATTACCACTATTTACGCTCTGAAACCTGTGGTGAACTGCAATGTGATGTGGTTGAACGGATACCAAAATATGAGCATTCAGGCTACAAGAAACAAATCAGCTGGATTGATCAATCCGTTTTCCAAATTCGTAAAATTGAGTTTTATGATCGCAAAGGTGATTTATTGAAAACATTGAACATGGAAAATTTTAAAGAGTACCCAGGGCATATTTGGCGGGCGCATGTTTTTAACATGGATAATCATCAATCGGGAAAGAGTACTCAATTAAATTATTCTGAATACCAATTTAAAACAGGAATGAAAGAGCGTGATTTTGTTAAAAAATCATTATCGAGGAGACATTAATTATTGAGGATTTTGTTGTGAAACAATGGTTGCTTTTTATGATTGTTGGGGCATTGTCTTTTCTGGATGTGGCTTGGGGAGAAGAGTTATTTTTTAGAGGGCAAGTTGCAAGTCAGTGGCGATATTTTTCTGATGATGCTCAATACAAGGAACAGTTTAATGGTGCTCAACTGTCTTTTAGTTTTAAGCCTGAATTTTATTATGAATCAGATAAAAATAATCACTTTTCTTTTGTGCCCTTTCTGCGAATTGATGAGAGAGATTATCAGCGTACCCATGCTGATCTTCGAGAAGCGTACTGGTTGCATATTGAGGATGATTGGCAATTACTGATGGGAATTAATCAAGTTTTCTGGGGAGTCACTGAATCCAGACATCTGGTTGATATCATTAATCAAACGGATACCATTGAAAATTTTGATGGTGAAGATAAATTAGGACAAGCAATGTTCAATTTTTCCTTACAGAAAGACTGGGGTGACATTGATTTATTGGTTTTACCAGGTTTTCGTCAGGCAACATGGTCAGGAAAAAGAGGGCGCTTGAGATTACCCTTAACAGTAGAGGAAAATGAAACAGAATTTGAAGCAGGAAATAAAGAACATCATATTGATATGGCCGCCCGTTATAGCAACACTATTGATGATTGGGATTTTGGTCTCTATTATTTTAATGGTACTGATCGGGAAGCTCGATTTCGAGTTAATGAGACAGGGGATCATTTCATCGCTCAGTATGATCAAATTCAACAGATAGGGACTGATATTCAATACACTCATGATGCCTGGTTATTAAAATTTGAAGGCATCCATCAAGAAGGGCGTTATGATACCTTTGCCGCGATAGTCAGTGGTTTTGAATACACTTTTTATCAGGTAAATGAAAGTGCTGTCGATGTGGGCCTGTTAGCAGAATATTTATATGATGGCCGTGATTCTGATTTTAATAAAGCACCGCCTACACTCACTGAAAATGATCTTTTTATTGGCACTCGAATCGCCTGGAATGATGTGAATGATCGCAGTGTAATTGCAGGTGTTATGATTGATTTAGATGATCAATCCACATTATTATCAATTGAGTATGAACAACGTTTGGATAATTTCTGGAGCATCGAAATGGAAGGGCGCTGGTTTACCGATATTGATAAAAAAAATACTTTAACTATTTTTAAGCAGGACAGCCATATTTTATTTAATCTTATTCGATATTTCTAATTTGCAGGGTTTATTCAGTTTGCTCACTCAAATAGAAAAAACTCGAAGCTTGAAAATGATTTAACACGTTTTAAAAAGTTACCTGGTCACTTATGGTGTATACCCAGAAAAGAAACAAGTCGAAGTGGCTGTTAAATCATTACCTGGATATATTGCATTAGGTACACTGTGGATACGCCAGATCAGTAAAGTCCAAATCCAGCTGAAATTGCAAGAGGATTCAAAATCTTTGGCGCTGCAATAAAATAGAATGCCATTTTTAGTCTGCTTTTAAAAAAACTATTTACCCTGAATCAACTCTGAGTTAGACTCATTTTTTTACTGAGCATAACTCATGGCCAACTCTCCTAAATTCAAACAATCACTCGTTTCAACGTTTTTATTAAAAATTAAACCTAAGATATCGTTTAAAGACAGCGCCTTTGGCTGGGATGGTTTGACCACCTTCATTTTTTCAAATGCTTTACTCTTTGCATCATTTGGCATGGTATTTGTTATCTTATTTTTGCGCACATTTAATCTGGCCAAAAATACAAAAACCTGGATAGCCTCTTCAACGCTTAGATCAAAAAAACTACTGATTGCAGGTCTACGACTGGATAATAATCAACCAACCGATGAGTTTAAAACAAGACTGAAACGAGTCGTGTTATTATTTAATACGCGACCAGAGAGTCAAATTATTATTCTGGGCGGCCTCACAGGTGATAATGCTATTTCAGAGGCACAGGCAGGTGCTGTCTACTTGATTGAGCAGGGCATTGATGTCAAATATATTATTAAAGAAGATCAGTCCAGACATACATTAGAAAATTTACAGAATGCACGGTTATTATTAAAGAGTCAATTTCCACAGGAACCTTCACTGCCTGAGGATAATGATGCCGTTATCATTTCCAGTCGATATCACCTGTATCGTATTATTACACTGGCTCAAGGCTTGGATCTGAAACTACAACCGATCGCAGCAGAAGAACAATTTAAGCTGTCATTTTTTAATTTGTTACGTTTGATTAAAGAAGCTTACTATCTGCACTGGTACTGGAGTGGTAAGATATGGGTCTTTATAACTGTCAATAAAAAAAGCAAAGCCAGAATTACCTAAATAGCGGTTCCTAAACTATGAACAATTTCAAAGGAAAATCCATATAAGAACTGGCTACCGATTATTTTGCTCGGACTCCGTCAAATCACAAAATAATCGGTAGCCAGTTCTTATACTCAGTGTTCACCATTTAGGAACAGCTGTTTAGTACCTCGGCATATGTGCTGAGGTACTGGAGCTGTCTGAGAAGAGTCTCTTAGAATCCTCCCATAATTTGTTTTTTTTAGGTAAACCAATCATGAAAAATTTGTATGAAGAGGCAAAAAATTGCTTTTTAACTGCGGATCCCGATGAAAAACTCGCATTAAGTCTGGAAATTTCAGGTGCCTGGGAGAGTGATTTGCTGGAGTGGCGGGAGAGTGATTCTTTGATTCATGAACCCTTGCAGTTAAATCAACCTGGTCGCCAGGATAAGCCACTTCTTGTTGATGTTGCCAAAGTCAAAAACAGAGGTTTTAAATCTGAGCAGCAAAGAGCCTCATTAATTCATGCATTGGCTCATATTGAATTGACAGCGGTTAATCTGGCATGGGACAGTGTGTATCGATATCGCCATTTACCTAAAGAATACTACGATGATTGGATACAGACAGGAAAAGAAGAATCGCAACACTTTATTCTTTTAAGACAATCTCTTAGAGATATGGGTTATGATTATGGTGATTTCCCTGCTCATAATGAGCTATGGCAAATGGCCGTTAATACGGCGGATGATTTAATGGCTCGTATGGCAATCGTTCACAGAGTGTTAGAAGCACGTGCTCTGGATGTAGTGCCCTTTTCTCTGAGCAAATTTCGTGATATTGGTGATAGTAAAACCGCTGATGCTTTGGTTATTATTGCTAATGATGAAATAGGTCATGTCAATTCGGGGGCTCGATGGTTTCGTTATCGATGTGAACAGGAGCAAGTTGATCCTGATAAAATGTTTTTTACGCTGATTCAAAAATATCTTAAGTCGACACCCAAAGGACCGTTCAATCGAGAAGCACGCATGAAAGCAGGATTCAGTCTGGTAGAAATGCAGGAATTAGAACGTCTGGATGCTGAATATAAACAAGATCGAAAAAAGAGAAGTCATAAGTAGCGGTTACTAAACTACGAGCAAGTTAAAAGGAAAATCTGTTTTAAGAGCAGGCAATGGTTTATTTTGCTCGGACTGCGTCAAATCACAAAACAAACCATTGCCTGCTCTTATATTCTGTGTTCAATGTTTAGAAACCGCTATTGAGTGAGACTACCGAGTACTGACTTTTTCTTAATTCTCACTTATACTCATAAAAGTTATAGAGCACAGGAATAAAGACCATTGGAACATCCTAAGAAAAGAATAAGAATCGGTGATTTATTGGTGGATCACAAACTGATCTCAGAGGGACAGTTAAGTGCAGCACTTGCCGATCAGAAATCCTCTGGCCGAAAACTGGGTCAGGTACTGATTGAAAATGGTTACATCAGTGAAGAAAAATTCCTCGATTTTCTATCCCGCCAGCTTGATGTCCCTTATATTGACTTAAAGCAATACCAATATCAAAAGGATGTGGTTCGCTTATTACCAGAAACATTGGCCAGACGCTATCGCGCAATTGTTTTGGC
Source organism: Gammaproteobacteria bacterium (assembly GCA_016744395.1). Taxonomy (GTDB): domain Bacteria; phylum Pseudomonadota; class Gammaproteobacteria; order GRL18; family GRL18; genus GRL18. Next base: position 15,269 of record JADGEK010000053.1, read on the forward strand.
TGATAGAAAAACAGGGCTATTGGTCGGCATGGCCGACCCCTCTGATATTTTTGCCTATGATGATATCCATAAAATTCTGAAACGTCCTATGAGCCTCGCTCTGATCCGTGAAAAAGATTTATTGGCGGCCATGGATACTGTCTATCGTCGAGAGGATGAAATTACCTCATTGGCTGAAGAGCTGGATGAAGAATTATCTGAAACTGATATCGATCTGGATCAGCTCGCTCAGAGTGATGACATTGAAAATGCCCCCGTCGTTCGTCTCTTACAAACCATTTTTGAAGATGCCTTGCAAGTAAAAGCCTCAGATATTCACATTGAACCTGATGAAAAAGTCTTACGCATTCGAATGCGTATTGATGGTGTGCTGAATGAGCAGGTCATGAATGAGAAACGCATTGTCGCAGCATTGGTTTCTCGTTTGAAGTTAATGTCGGGGTTGAATATTTCTGAAAAAAGACTGCCTCAGGATGGGCGTTTTCATATCAAAATTAAGCAACATTCTATTGATGTACGTCTTTCTACCATGCCAACCCAGCATGGGGAATCAGTGGTCATGCGCTTACTGGATCAAAGTGAGGGCATTTTAAATCTGGATGACATTGGCATGAATGAAGGGGTTTTAAAACGTTTTAGAAAATCCATTCATCGTCCTCATGGCCTGGTTTTGCTGACAGGGCCAACGGGTAGTGGTAAAACGACAACGTTATATGCTGCACTGAGTGAGCTCAACAGCAGTGAAAAGAAAATTATTACTGCTGAAGATCCAGTGGAATACCGACTCGAACGCATCAGTCAAGTGCAGGTGAATGCCAAAATCGGTCTCTCTTTTTCAAATGTACTCAGAACTGCTTTACGACAAGATCCCGACATTATTCTTATTGGTGAAATGCGAGATGCTGAAACAGCAGACATTGCTGTGCGTTCAGCAATGACAGGTCATATGGTTCTATCAACCTTGCATACAAATGATGCCATCAGTTCGGTGTATCGACTTCAGGATATGGGCATTGAAGGCTATTTAATTGCCACTTCTCTACAAGCAATTGTGGCACAACGTCTGGTGAGAAAAATTTGTGAGAATTGCAAAATAGACCATGAATTAGATGAACATGAAATGATCTGGTTGCAGGGCGCTGTGGGGGCAACACTGGATAATAATCAGTTTTTTCAGGGAAATGGTTGCCATCTTTGTAATAACACAGGTTATAAAGGCCGCAAAGGGGTTCATGAAATTCTTGAAATTAATGAGGATTTGGCTGATGCTTTCCGTTCAGGTGATGCCAAAGATTTTGTTAAAAAAGCACGAGTGGCCCCTGGCTATAAACCTTTGGTCAATAGTGCCTTAGAATTAGCTCACCAGGGTATAACCTCTATTGGTGAGGTTCTAAAGCTGGCAGGTACGATTGAAGAACATGATAAAAATGAAGATGAGTAATGAGTTAGAAGGCATTTACTCTTGATGAATAACGAATAACGAATAATGACTATCAATTATGGCAAGATACTTTTATAAGGGTCGAACGGCCCGTGGGGAAGCTATTGAAAATACAGTTGAGGCTAGTTCAGAGGATGCTCTGGCGGCACAATTATTTCATAGTGATATCACACCGATCGAAATCAACCTTGTTGCTACACTACCAAAGAAAACCAGCTTGGTGCGCCAATTTGGATTTGGTAAACCAAAAGTAGAAGAATTGATACTCTTTGCCAAGCAAATGAGTGCATTATTTAAAGCGGGAATTCCAATTATCCGAGCTATGAATGCATTGGCCCAGACGACTCATAATGAGTATCTTAAAGAGATTCTTGAAGACAGTATTAAACAACTTGAGGCAGGGCAGCCTTTATCAAAAGGGCTTGGTAAGTATCCAGAAGTTTTTCCTTCTGTATTTCTCAGTGTGATGAAAGTCGGTGAAAGTACTGGACATCTTGATGATGCTTTTGAACAATTATCTTTTTATTTGGAAAGAGATAAAATGATTAAGGATAGGATCAAAGAAGCCACCCGTTATCCAACTTTTGTACTTATTTTTCTGGCTGCAGCATTTATTGCTTTGAATATTTTTGTGATTCCTAAATTTGCAGGAGTGTTTACTAAGATGAATCTAGAGTTGCCGATATATACAAAAATGCTGTTGGCAACTTCCGATCTTTTTGTTAATTACTGGCCATGGATGTTGGCAGTACTCGCAGGCTTAGTCTTTGGTCTGAGGCAGTATATTAGTACAGATACGGGGCGTTTTGCCTTTGATAAGGCAAAATTTAAAATACCCTATATTGGTGAAATCATTCGAAAAGCCATACTGGCCAGGTTTTGTCGTGCTTTTGCTCTTACACAGCAAGCTGGAGTGCCATTAGTGCAGGCATTGAATTTAGTTTCCAATGCAGTTGGTAATGTGTATATTGCCGATAGAGTCTCTACTATGCGAGGTGGTGTTGAACGGGGAGATAATTTGACCAATACAGCTACTGCAACGGGTATGTTTACGCCGTTAGTTATGCAAATGATTGCAGTGGGTGAAGAAACTGGGCAAGTCGATGAAATGCTGGTGAAAGTGGCTGAATTTTATGAGGAAGAAGTCAATTACGAAATTAAGTTTTTAAGTTCTCAAATAGAACCAGCTCTCATTTTATCAATTGCGGTTATGGTATTAATTATGGCTTTAGGGATTTTTATGCCAATGTGGGATTTAATCGGGAAGATGAAATGATTATACTTCAAATAGTTAGAGTATATACTTAAAAAAAATATCAATTTTTTTTGTTTTTTATAAAAACCCTGCTATAGTTACTGGATATAAGGTTTTTAAATGATTGGACGCTATATTGAATAGGCATTTGGTTAATTTATGATGTTACAGGAAATATCCCGAATGTTTGAAATCAGCAATTAGACTGATAAATGAGTATTAATAAAGAGGTAGTATTAATGAACAAGATACAATCAAACGCAGGTTTTACACTGGTTGAATTAATTACAGTGATCCTGATTTTAGGAATTTTAGCAGCAACGGCTCTGCCTAAATTTATGGATGTGACTGATCAAGCCCATGAAGCAGCATTCAAAGGTGTTGCTGGTTCATTTGGCTCGGCTATTGCGTTGGCACATGCTCAGTGGGTTGCCAATGGTACAAGTCTTGCTGGCAGAGTACAGGGTTATGGATCTGATGCTGGTGATGTTTATGCAAATGCATCAGGTTGGCCTATTGATAATACAAGTGCCACGCTGAGCTGTACTGATCTATGGAGCTCCTTATTGCAAGGCGCACCAACTTTGGATACGAATGCTTCTGCTAATGGTACCTCTACGAGTGACTATGTATACAGAACAAATGGCACAACATACTGCTATTATTATCCTGTAGGTATGTTCAATTGGGAAGGTGCTGGTGGTAGTGGTCGAAGAGCAGTTTTACAATATTTTCCTGCAACAGGAAATATAGTCACTGTTGAACCTATTGCACCGCCATAGGCAGAAATTATGAGGGTGCTGGTTACATATAAATAAATTAACAAACATCAGAATAATAAACAATACAAGGAATGAATCAATATTGAATGATTTGTTCCCTGGTTTTTCCTCTATTAATGAGAATATTGTTTAATTTTTTCAGCCTGTTTTTTCTCAGATAGTTTCTGTCCTAAAAATTGATTATATTGTTGAATGATAACTTCGGGTAAGTTGTTTTTCACCGCACTGAATAATCTCTCTTCATAGCGTTTAATTTCAATGTCCAGCTGACTCATGACAATCCTCTTTTTTAATTGATTTCTTGTCTATTATATTAGCGAAACTGCAGGATAGATTCTGTGAAAAATTACCATTCTGTTCAGGACTTATTACCGCTTATTAAATCTGAAAGTCTACCAATATTTGGGTAATTCACGATTAACAATAATTTGCTTATTGACAATATCAATGTAATTGCCGATCTTTAATTCTTTGAGTATCTTGGTCACCATCTCTCTTGATGCTCCCACTGCACTGGCAATATCCTGATGAGTCATTTTAGGGGTTTTAAACACACCGTTTTCATCTTCTATTGCCTGCTCTTTTAATAGATCAGCAACCCGACCATAAGTATCTAATGAAGCCAGCTTATAAATATGCTCCGATAACATCCGGGTGCGACTGGCCAGTGAGGGCAGGATGGACAGAGCAACGTCAGGATGTTGATTTAAATAAGCCATAAAATGGTTGGCAGGGAGTAAAGCAACCTGTGTCTCTTCAAGGGTTAGAACAGAGGCAGAACGAGGAGCAGAGTCAAATAAAGCGAGTTCACCAAAATAATCATGACGATGTAAGAATTTCAGAATGACTTCTTTACCACTGTCTTCATCATTGACAATGACTTTAAGATGTCCTGAGAGCACCAGATAAAGTGATTGAGAATCATCTCCCTGAGTAACAATGAAAGTATTTTTTTTGAATACCCGAGTCACTGTTAATTGTTGAATTTCCTGTAAATACTCATCTGGTATGGATGAAAATAGATGAACATGTTTTAGAAAAAGTTCTGGAGTTGTTTTTTTCATTTGTTTTTTATCTTTTAATCACAGTCAATTGATGGAAAATATAGCTTTAAATCTAAAGTATAATCTATTTGGCTATTTAAAACTCTCAATGTAAATGCAAAGTAAATTCTTGTTTTTTTATTTATTTCAGGTTGTATGAATAAGTTGAACGATTGCGCAGTAAATTTTCTGTTTACTGCTACAATTAAGTGATTACAGAAATGGTTTAATATCGATGCAATTAGGGTCTTTTCGTCAAAATTATGGTTTTACTTTGGTGGAACTGGTTACAGTTATTATGATCTTGGGCATACTGGCTGTGGTTGGTTCATCCAAATTTTTTAATCATTCAACTTTTAAAGATGCCCAATATCATCAGGATATTCTTTCGGCTTTTCGTTTTGCGCAAAAAATTGCGATTGCCAGTCAATGTGATGTCAGAATAACAGTGACTGCTAACAGCTACGCTCTGACTTATTCAGGTGCCTGTTCTGGTAACGTGAAGCATCCAGCCGATCAGGGCAATTTTTCTGAAAGTGGTATCAGTACTCTAATCACCACAACAGCTAGTTCTTTTACTTATAATGCTGGAGGTAATATCAGTCCTGTAACTGGTGGTACTGTGAATGTCGGGGCATTTAGTATTAATATTGAATCGGTTACTGGATTTGCTCATGATTAGTAAGAGCAATAACTATTCTCAAGGAGTGACATTAATAGAGCTGGTGGTCTCTATTGTGATTATCAGTATTGCGGTTATTGGAGTGATGTCACTTTTTCTGGGGACGACTAAAACCAGTGCGGATCCTATGATCCGTGCTCAGGCTCTGGCAATCGCCCAAAGTTATATGGATGAAATTATGATGCAGCCCTATTCCTCTGTTGTGAATACCAGTGCGACAGGAACTTGTAGCGATGGCAACCCACCTGAAAAATCCAATAGAGCAAAATATAATGATATTAATGATTATAATGCATTAAATGACATTGGCGCGCATGATCAAAATGGTTGTCTTATCAATGCATTGGCAGGATATACAATAACGGTTCAAGTTAACAACTGCCCGAATGTGGCTTGTGATGCATCATTGAATTCCAGCGGTATGAAAAAAATTCAAGTTGATGTACTGCACAGTGGGCTAAGTACTACTGTGCCCCTGTTCAGTTATCGGGCTGATTACTAATGAAAATGCCGAGCAATATGACGAAGGGTTTTACCCTGGTTGAATTGATTACTGTTATGCTGATCACAGGTATTATTTCCATGATGGTTGTGAATCTAATCACGGCTCCGATGGAAGCCTTTAGTGATATGAAGCGTAGGGCAGAGTTGGTTGATATTGCTGAAATTACATTGCATAAAATGGCTCGGGAAATTCGCCGTGCACTGCCAAATAGCATTAGAATATCGACGGTAGGGACGGTAACCAGTATTGCTTTTTTGCGTACCATCGATGGTGGGCGCTATGCTTCGACAGGCAGTAATATTTTTGAGGTAAATAAATTAATTAATCGGTTTGAACTGGCTAAATCGCTGGCAAATTTGACCGATGCTGATGTTATAGCAAGCCCATATTCTCTGGTCATTTATAATTTAGGACAAACGGATGCAGATGCTTATCAAGGGGATAATATCACCACAATTACTGGACTTCCATTAAGTCCGGATACTGAGGTAACATTCAATAATTTTAGCTTTCCATTTTCATCACCCAATGACCGATTTATGGTTGTTGATACTTCTGTTGTTTTTATGTGTGATACCTTAATGAAACAAATGAAGTTTTATAGTGGTTATAATTTCCGAGTTGATCTGGGGGGAACGGCTGTTCCTGTCGATATGACACAAGGCAATTTATTAGCAGATAATATTGCTTCCTGTGATTTTAAATATCACCCAGGTTCAGCGACACGAGCAGGCTTAGTAACTCTAACTATCAGTATCAATGATGCACAGCATAGCAATGAGACTGTGACACTTTTGCACCAGATTTTTGTTGAGAACCAGCCATGATTTATTGCTCTCATAATAAAGGCTTTTCACTGCCAGGCGCTATTTTTATAATGGTTGCTTTAGCCTCAATTGGTATTGCAATGGTGACATTGAGCAGTACAACGGCAAGCACATCTGCATTAAATATTGAACAAACCAGAGCCTTTCTTACAGCACAGAGTGTAATGGAGTGGTCGATAAAAAAAGTGGTTGCAAATGATGTTGCTTTTAATGCGGATAGTTGCGCTGGTCTGAGTAGTGTCACTAGTGTTGAGGGTTTTTCGATTAGTATCAGCTGTAGTGGCACATGCCCTGATGTCTCTTGTTGTTCTGATGTGCTCCAATGTAATGCCACACCGAGAGTGACATTGATTTCTGTGACAGCAAGTAGAGGAAGTACAGGTGATACCTATTATGTAAAACGGCAAGTACAAAGCACAATTTCTTATGATGGAAGTTAATATGCATTGGAAAACCAAAACTAATCAATTAATCTTTATGGTTTTAAGTTTTAGTATCACTTTATTTCCTATGATACATGCCTCTGCCTATAATCTTCTTGACCCTTCAAATGGTGCCCAGATCACTGCTATTAATAGACAATTAAATGCGACTTCCTGGGCTGCCGCTAATCTGAATGATGGCGATTTAAATACTCGTTGGTTATCAAGTCTACAGACAAATGATTTGAATTTTATTTTTAACTCGGCAAAAGATCTTGCCTGTTTCAATCGTTTGGACTTGAATAATTATGGCAATAACGATCGCTCTATCAGTCGTTTTATGATTTTTCGTACCCTGGATGGTGCTCTGTCTGCTGACACTGGTCAAACAGGCTGGACGCCCATTGCTGCCGATTTAAATCCATCTGGTCTAATTGACCATGTGAATTGGGGGCAAGGTGGTCGATTGACAGGAATTAACAGTCAATTAAATAGTACCAGTTGGGCAGCAGCAAATATCCATGATGGTGATTATAATAGTCGATGGCTTTCTAGCAAAGCTAATAATCAGCTTGAATTTGCCTTTGATACAAATTGGGATGGTGTGGCAAACGATGAGATTAATATCAAACAAATCAAAATATATAATTATGGTTCAGATGATCGCTCAGTTAAATACTATCAAATAGAAACCACATCTGACGGTAGTGGCTGGGCAAAAGTTGAAGTGCCAGGTACGAGTGCTGGACAGTCAGATTTTAATTTTGCTTTAAGCTGGGAAGGGGCGAGTTTAAGTGCCATTAACCGAGAACTAAATTCCACCAGTTGGGCGGCAAAAAATATTCATGACGGGGATAGCAATACCCGCTGGTTGAGTAGCCAGGGTAATAATACGCTTGATTTTGTCTTTGATGTGAACCTGAATGGCACATCGGGGGCTGATGGTGATACAGCTGATCTGTTTACTATGGATAAATTTTACCTGCGTAATTATGGGGTAGATGATCGCTCTGTAAAGCAGTTTCAGGTGGAAGTTAAAACAGCCAGTAATTCCAGCTGGACTAAATTGAGAGTGCCAGGTTCTGCAGCGGGTGAAGCTGATTTTAATTTTTTGCTGAATATTCAGGGAGGAATATTAGAAAATATTGATAGTCAGTTAAATTCTACCAGTTGGGCTGCAAAAAACATTCATGATGGTGATAATAATACTCGTTGGTTAAGCAGTAAGGGTAATAACACTCTGGATTTTGCTTTTGATGCCAATCTGGATGGTACGACAGGTGCTGATGGTGATGCCGCAGACTTGTTTACTATAGAGAAAATTTTTCTGCGAAACTATGGTACAGATGATCGTTCTGTTAAGCAGTTTCAAGTTGAAGTGAAGACGACAGCCAATGGTAATTGGCATAAAATTCAAGTGCCAGGTAGTGGCCCTAATCAGGCAGGTTACAATTTTGTTGTTCAGGCTAATGGGGGAAATCTTGACCTGATTGATGATCAGTTAAATACAACCAGTTGGGCTGCCAAAAACATCCATGATGGTGATAATAATACTCGCTGGTTAAGCAGTAAACAATCTAATACTCTTGAGTTTTCATTTGATACTGATCTGAATGGTTCTACAGGCGATTTAATTAATCTTGATGCTTTGTCTTTTACTAATTATGGTAACGATGATCGTTCTGTTCAAGCTTTTGAAATTGACATTAAAGTAAATTATGGTGCATGGCAAGCTGTTAGTGCACCTGGTGGGGGGACAGTCTTTAATGCAAATATGGATGCTAATGAGAAAAGCTGGTCAATTGGACCGTTTACTAATGTCACTAATGCCAGAATTCGCACTTTATCTAATTTTGGTGATCCCAGTTATACCGGGGCCAGAGAAATAACTTTTTCTGGATTATCAGTGGGTCCTGCTTATACCTTTAGTGCTGCTATGCATGGTAATGGTGAAACATTCATATTGGATGCAGGCGATCAGCCAGTTACAGTTAAAAATGTCCGTTTTCGCACGATTAATAACCATGGCGATCCGAGTTATACTGGTGCACGTGAGTTTAAGGTTATGGGGGTATCGATAGGTGCTCAATATGTTTTTGCCGCTGCAATGCATGGTAATGGTGAGACTTTTACGCTTGATGCGCCTGACAGACCTGTTGATGTCAAAGACGTTCGTTTTAGAAGTATTAATAACCATGGCGACCCCAGTTACACGGGTGCCAGAGAGTTCAGTGTTTTTGGCGATTCTTTGGGAGCCAGTCATACCTTTTCACTCCCTATGACGACTGGACCTCATACTGTCACGCTGGATAATGATGATATTGTTTCATCGGCTATCGGTGTGCGTCTGAACACAATACAAAATCACGGTGATCCCAGCTATACAGGAATACGAGAACTGGAGTTGTTAGGCGATCCTGTCGGGCCTGATTTTATTTTTAAACCAGATATGGACGGCTCGCTCCAGAGTTTTGATTTTATCCCGAGTATGGGACGTGTCTTTCGTTTACATACTTTGTCCAATCATGGTGATCCCAGTTATACGGGAGTTGCTGAGCTGGCACTACAATCCTCAAATAACTGTATTTTATCTGAATGGCGTATGGATGAAAGTAACTGGGCAGGCTCTGTAAATGAGGTGAAAGATAATACGGGTAATGGTTTTCATGGTGTTGCAGAGTACGATGTGACTACTGCGGATGCAGCTGATCCGTTAGTCAATGGCGGTATTTGTCGTGTGGGTAGTTTTAATGATGATGGCTATGTTGAAGTTCCTTCTTTCCCTAATTTGACAGAAAATTTTACCTTAATGGGCTGGTTTAATACCAGCGATAATACTGAACAAGGACAACGTATTTTTGCTGATGATGAAACTTCAACGGGCGGCTATGCTCTAAGTGTGGGGGATCCTGGTCGTGGTAGAATACGTTTTTATCATCGCAGTTTTAATCCAGTGAGTCTGGATTCATCACCTAATCTGATCGCTAACAATCAATGGTATTTTGCTGCTGCAGTATTAGCGCTTCAGCCTAATAATAAAGTGTATAAAGAGCTTTATTTATTTGATGCCTCAGGTAATTTATTGGATTATAAGTCAAAGCAGGCAAGTGGCACGATACAAGTGTCACCAGGTAAAGCATCGCTCGGTGGTGAAGTGGATGGTGCTGAAGTCAACAATCGCTTTAAAGGTCTTCTGGATGAAGTCAAAGTCTTTAAAGGGGCATTAACACAAGCTGATTTGCAATCTATTGTGGATTTTGAGCGGGTTCAGAAAAACTGGGATGGTAGCAGTCGTGCCTGTGCAGGCAGTACGGCTCTGGATCACATTGAAATCATTCATGATGGTCAGGGACTGACCTGTAGTCCAGAGACCATTACCTTTAAAGCCTGTATCAATGCAGACTGCTCCATTCTTTTTACTGACGATGTGGCCATCACTTTACTGCCTGATGATCCGAACAGCACCTGGATAGGAAATACGACCATACGCAATGGTTCAACGACATTACAAATGAGTCATACTGCTTTGGGTAATGTGACTCTTGGAGTGAATTCATCTATCCCAAGTGCTTCCAATAATGTGGTCTGTAATAACGGCGGAAGTAATGACTGCACTCTGTCATTCTCTGATTCAGGCTTTATTTTTTCAATAGCCAATCAAAATTCCTGTGTGCAAAGCCGCTCTATTGAAATTGAAGCGGTGAAGAAATCAGAGACCAGTGTCAGTTGTGTACCTGCTTTTTCTGGTAATCGCGCAGTTCGTTTTTCCACCAATTACAGTTCACCAGCCAGTGGTGTGAATAAAATTGCCATAACGCCCTTTGGAGGAAGTGAGGAAGTAAACCCTGACAGTAGTCCAGTAATAATTGATTTTACGCCAGGAAATAATCAATTTAAAGCTCGATATAATGATGCTGGACAGGTTACATTGACCGCAAATTACTCGGGATCTGATGGCTTGCTATTAAATGGCAGTCAGACATTTATTGTTATTCCTGATCAACTTTCAGTACTGGCAAAGCTTCCAGGTTCAGGAGGTGCAACATTGGATGCCATTACTCCATCAGGCTCTCCAATTAGAAAAGCCGCTACCGATGTTTTTGAGGTGGAGGTAAAGGCCATGTGTGAAGATGGTATCACTCAGGCAAAAAATTTCACGACGGAAGTGGTGCTTTCCGGTGAGTTACCTTCAGGTAGTCTGGGGGCTTTAGCGGGTGATATTGACAGGAATGATTTCAGTCTAGCGGGAGGTGTTTTTGATAAATTAACATTTGATGATATTACCTATTCTGAAGTTGGCTATTTTACACTGAGAGCAAATGTGAGTGATTATTTGGGCACAGGAGCTGATTTGACGGGGTCACAAGTGACAGGGCGCTTCGTCCCTGATCATTTTACCTTAGTCAGCTCTGATGTAACCACAGCGACAGACTGGGCAGGAAGCTTTGTCTATATGGAGCAGCCTAAAATTCAAATTGACTATGTACTGGAAGCACAAAATGGCATTAATATCATCACTCAGAATTATAATGCTGGATTTGCTCCTGCTACTATTTCAGGCAGTGCTGAGAATAATGATGATGCCGTTGAGCTTTCCAGTCGATTATCAATTGTCTCTGGAACATGGCTGAATGGGCAAATGGTTTATAGCAGAGATAATATTCAGTTTAATCGTGACAGCAGCCCTGATGGGCCGTTTAAACTATTAGCACTTGGTCTTAGTGTCGATGATCAAGAGCTGGGTGCTGATATTCCTTTAGAAAGTCTTGATATGGATTCTGCAACTTCAGGTGTATGTGTTCCTCTAACCACTTGCACTGCTAAGCAATTAGGTCTAATGGATGTTCGCTATGGCCGTTTAGTGATTGAAAATGCTTATGGTCCTGTGAGTTTACCTTTAAGCAGTGTGACGCTTAAAGCTGAGTATTATGATTCAGGCATCAGCCAGTTTAAGATAAACTCAGATGATGACTATACTGAATTTGATAGTAGCGCTGATATTGACTGGGTTGCAGCAAGTTATTCGGATCTTTCAAATGGTGATCTTGAATCGACAGGCAGCAACACACTAACGGGTGGCTTAAATACTTTTTCAATTCATAAAACGGCCAATCCATCTTTGGGGCCTGGTATCAGTGGTTATGCGGATTACTCCTTTAATACGCAAAACTGGTTGAAATTTGATTGGCAGGGAAGTGGTGATGAAGATCCTATGGCCCGGGCAAGCTTTGGAATTTTTAATCGTTCTAGACGTTTAATTTTTACCCGTGAAGTTTATTAATGTGAGTCTGAACTATTGTCCTGTTGCTTAAATTGAATAATCTTACGTCGATCTTTTTTGCTAGGACGTCTCACAGTGTGTTGCGGCATGCCCGCAAACAATGCCTTACGCTCCTGAGTGCGTTTTTCTCTTAAATCAATACTTTCCTGGGTTTCATCATAAAGTGTCTGAGCAATAACGGCAGGTCCACGTCTGCCTGATAATTCCTGTATAACAACAGTTTGTTCGATAGATTCTTTTTTGATCCGAATCGTTTGGCCGATTTCAGCACTGTGACTGGGTTTGAAACGCTGCCCATTTAAGTGAACCTTTCCTCCTTTGATCGCTTCAGTGGCAAGGGCTCTGGTCTTGTAAAAACGAGCGGCCCAAAGCCATTTATCTAAGCGAATTTTATCGATTTTTTCTGCTGCAGAAGAATTTTTATGCTTGCTCATAATTGTGAATATCAAAAAAAATGTAAAAAAAAGTGCTCAAAAATAGCGCAATTTGAAAAAAGCGTCTATAAATTATAAGTATAACTGTAATGTAGATTAATAAAAACTATGTGTTTCCTTTAAATGTGGCTTATTACAGTAGGCGGTCACTATGAAGACATGGTTTATAAAGTTCAGAAAGAATAAAAGGTGTATCTCTTATGGCCAGACCAGTACGCATTGAATATCCCGGTGCATATTATTATATTTCTTCCAAAGGAATGGATGAAAAATCAATCTTTAAAGATGTTAAGGATAAGCAAGAATTTTTGCAGATTTTGCAGGATGTTATTGGGCGGATGCAATGGGAAGTGTTCGCCTATAATTTGATGCCTGATTCATTTCAGCTTTTTATAAAGACACCAAAACCCAATTTGTCTAAAGGTATGAGACAGCTGAATGGCATCTATACTCAGCGTTACAATGTGAAATATGAGTCTCAGGGGAATATTTTTCATGGCCGATTTAAGGCGGTTCTTGTTGAAGAGCAATCTTTTGCTGATGTGGCCAGGCATGTTGTGCACGTCCCCATTCTTAAGCGTAAGGCTCGAAAGCTTGATAAATGGAAGTGGAGCAGTTATCAGGCTACTATTGGTGCGTCTGAAGCGCCAGAATGGTTAAATACGACAGCAGTATTGGCGCACTTTGGTAAACAGAAAAAAAGAGCTCAGACTGCTTTTACCAAGGCATTAGCAGTGACGGATAAAGATTTTGATATTATCCAGAGTGTGAAAGGGCAGATACTTTTAGGCAGTGATACTTTTGTTGCTAAGTGGAAAAAACAATTAGCCACAGGAAAAGTAATGGATAAAGCACGACAGCGCAAAGCTAAAAAAGTAAAACCCCTGTCTGATTTCGGCAAGCGCTTTAAAAACATCAAAACAGCAATGGTGAAAGCTTACGAAACAGGTAACTATACCCTGGATCAGATTGGCAGCCACTTTGGTGTCCACTACAGCACCGTCAGCCGAACAGTAAAAAAATCTGGGTTTTAGAAACTCTTCATAGGGAGGATCTTTAGAGGTTGAAATGAAGCCATTTTCATGATCAAATAGTTGTTACTTAGGCAATTATTTTTTCAAAAAAAAGACTTCAAAATGA
>JADGEK010000054.1:0-4592 GCA_016744395.1 Gammaproteobacteria bacterium
CTACCTGCGCAGCTTGTTATACAATCTAAACAGAAGGCACTATTAAGCATTCAGGAAGGCCGCTACCATCAGGTTAAACGTATGTTTGCTGCCGTGGGCAATCATGTAGAAACACTTCACCGTGTCAGTATTGGCGCGATCACTTTAGATACCCGATTGGGTGAGGGTGAATGGCGTTATTTAACGGAAGATGAAATTACATCAATGATTTAGAAGTAGCTGGTTTTTTAATAAGGACACATTTTTGTGAATAATCTAAAAACATATCGGGTTATTTTTTCTGAATGACAAATGAGAGTATTTCGCCTTCAGTCTCTTCTTCCAGAATGGTATGTCCCAGTTGTGATGATAGCATATGAATTTCTTTAATGAATTGCTGGTCATTTGCAATGATGTTTAGATGATCGCCTGATGTCATTCGAGCGAGCATGGACTTGGTCCGCAAAATAGGTACGGGACAATCCAGTCCTCTAATATCAAGCTTTTCTTCAAAAACCAGGTCTTTACTCATGATGTATCTCCTAATTTAAAGTGTTACAAATCCAGTGTGTTAAAATATTATGCTGCTCAGATTAGCATCAAATCAGGTTCATCACAATTCAAATAATGAAGGCATATTTCAAGCGATCAGGGAGGAAGTAGCATTCTGTATTTAGTGTTCAGCAAGAGCAATGGGGCTCTTTTTCTTTGTTTTACTGAACAATGGATGTTAAGTTTTCTTATAATTCAGTTGCTTATGGTTTAAAATGGCAGGGCTGAAATCATTCGTCTAAATTTATTGTGTCTGAAACAGATTGTTATTTGTAGAAACCCTTTTTCTACTCCCTGCTTTTTCCAAACATTATTATTAATTTTTAAAATCCAAGATTCGTTACTATCTTGCCCATAGTGATAAAGGCCTGTATGAGCTAAACGCTATTCGTGGATATGGCGATTGAAGAATTGGGTCAGGGGAATTTGATTTGCTTTTAACAACTTCCATAAAACCTCCAGTGCGGGTGCATAGTAAGAAAGGTTCATAAAACAGGCTCAAATTAATTATTCTAGGTTTAAAAAAGTTTGTCGCTGAATTATTCAAATAGCTCAACACATTGGCTGAGAACACTCTCACAATATTGGCGTGAAATGTCAAATGATTGGCGGGAACAGACAAGTAATCATTTTCCTCAAGCGATAAGATATTGAAAAGTTAACACATTAACTTCGTATATCAAAAAAAGGGGAAACTAACATGACGGTTGAAATTGATTATGTTGACGGCAGTCGAGGAGTGATCCTTCGACTATCGGATGTAGTAGTAGGGAAAGAGATTATTGCTGCCTATGATAAAATTCATGAACAACATAATCTGCTGACTCAACAGTATCATATTATTGATAAATCATGGTGTACTGAATACGATGTGAGTGCCTCTGAACTTGGAATTATTTCGCGTCTGGACTGTCAATTGAGCAAGCGCAATCCACAGATGATTATCGCAGTCATTGAATCTCAGTACTTGAAGTTTAATTTAACTGAGGTCTGGCAGAGCTATATTGAAGACTCGATACATTTTTCAGAATCATTTATGAATCAAGTTGATGCTCTGAGATGGATAAAACAATCATTACAAGAAGTTCAATACAAATCAGAGGTGAGTTTTAAAGAACTGGGGTGTATGACAATGGGTGGGTACATGATGGGGTGAATATACCCAATATAGAGGTGACAACTAATCTGATACAAGGGAATTCTGACACAGGAAGACTCTTGATATGGCTTTTAGAGGTCATATCAAGCAGGGTATTATGATGCTTTACTCATCAAAGACAGGTGTCTTCAATGATTCGAAATTATTTAAAGGAGGGAATGGATCAAGAATTACTTCGGCAGCTTTGGACAAAGCTGTTCTCTTACTGCTCTCATTTTCATTTGAAGTAATGCCTGTGGGTGCTGAACCTCGCCAGATAAGACGATTATTCTGTCTGGATACCAAATCAATGATCAGAGTGCGCTTTGAAAAGAAGTGGCTACTATTGGCGATGCCTTTGCCAGTACCGTACTTATCATCCCATGCAAGTCCTAAATTATAACCAAAAATTTGGTTTAACTGGCCTACTGAGACCTCTTGTTCACCAGTAAAATAATAGTTTAGCCACATGTCAGGAGACAGGTGTCGTTCTTTGAGTAGTTTTTTTTCGGCCATCTGATTTTCAATAGCCAGTTGTGCGCCTGAATTTTGAATAAACCTGAAATCAGGATCAGCTGCAAGCTGTGTTGAAATGGGAGAGAAATTATAGTGCTGCATGGACTCGAAGTTTTGTGCATAATCATGTTTATGGCGACCTCCGATTAATGAGCTGACGGAACCACAAGCGCCCAAAAGAAGGCTGAGTCCAATAGCCAGGAGAGCCAATTTGACTCTTTTGGCTATTCGTGTATTAACATTCACAGTAGTACAATTGAATGGATGATGATTTGAATTTAGAAGCATAAAAAGTAATCCTGGAAAAATAAACTGTAGGTTGCTATAAATAATATAGGGTTTTAATAAATTAATCACTCATCTGGTGTGAAAGTTATTGCCAATTGACCCAAATTAATAACATCCAGAGAGCATCATGAATAATGAGTTGGGTAAACACATGAAGCGTACCATAAAATCAATTAATCCTGCTAATGAAGCAGTAGAAAATGAGTTTCCAGATTGGGGAATGGATGAAATTACTCCCGTCATTGAAGCAAGCGATAGTGCTTTTTTAAAATGGCAAACCTTAGGCTTTGCCAAGCGAGCCTCCTTTTTTTTCACCATGGCAAAGCTTTTGCGTGAGCGCAAGAGTGATTATGCACAGTTAATGGCCAAAGAAATGGGCAAACCTGTCAGTCAGGGTGAAGTTGAAATAGGCAAGTGTGCCTGGGTTTGTGAACATTATGCTGAGCAGACGGCCACTTATTTGGCTGATCAAGCCATTGAAACTGAAAATTCTGAAAGTTTTGTGACCTTCAAACCATTGGGTGTCATTTATATGATTATGCCCTGGAATTTTCCATTTTGGCAAGTCATTCGAGGTGCTGCACCGACGATTATGGCGGGAAATACCATTGTTTTGAAACATGCTTCCAATGTCTTTGGCTGTGCTGTGGCAATAGAACAATTATTTAAAGATGCGGGTTTTCCTGACAATATTTTCAGCACTTTACTGACGGGGTCTCGTACGTCTGCCGATATCATTGCTCATTCAAAGATTCAGGCAGTGACACTGACAGGCAGTGAACGTGCAGGTCAGCAGGTTGCTGCAGAAGCAGGACGAAATTTGAAAAAAAGCGTTCTGGAATTGGGCGGTAGCGATCCTTATATTATTCTCGAAGATGCCGATATTGATGCAGCAGTCGCGAGCTGCGGCGCTTCAAGAATGCTTAATGGCGGTCAGGTCTGCATTGCTGCTAAACGCTTTATAGTGGTTGAATCCGTAAGTCAGGAATTTGAAGACAAAGTTATTGAGCTGATGAAATCTTACCAGATGGGTGATCCTCTGGATTCAAGTACAAATTTCGGCCCAATGGCTAAGGTGAAGTTACGTGATGAATTGCATGAACAAGTGCAAAGAAGTATGGAGCAGGGAGCACTGTTAAAGCTGGGTGGCAAGATTCCAGATAAACCAGGAGCCTGGTATCCATCGACTGTATTGACAGGTGTTAAGAAAGGAATGACCGCTTTTAGTGAAGAACTATTTGGTCCAGTTGCAACCATTATCAGTGCCAAAGATGAGGAGGACGCCATTGCCATCGCCAATGATACTGAGTTTGGTCTGGGTGGTGCCATTTTTACCAGAGATGTCGAAAAAGGACGTCGTTTAGCTCGTGATGTCATTAATACAGGAACTTGTGCCGTCAATGGTTTTGTCAAAAGTGATCCAAGATTACCTTTTGGTGGCATTAAAAAATCAGGCTATGGGCGTGAAATTGGTGAATTTGGCCTGCATGAGTTTGTTAATATTAAAACGATCATTGTCACTTAGTGGATATTGTCAGTTAATTGAACATGAGTAATAAGGCGTGATATGTCAGAATTATCCAGTGAATCCTCAGGAGCTTGTATTCTTCATCGTCCAGACTCTGCTCAAATTGAAATAGTCTCTTTCGCGGCCAGTTCTGAAGTGACTGATTATCAAGTAGCCATGCAACAGGCCAATAAAATAGCAGAAAGTAAGCTGGAAGAGCACATGCTTTTATCCTGGTATGACCGAGATCGTGATTTTGAGTCACCTCAACATTCCAGTGAATGTCATGCCGAGTCTGCCATACCTGGCTATGTTGATTATGGGATTTATCATGGTGCCTGTTTAAAAGTGGATTTTGAGCAAGGCCGTTTTGTGTTTTTTTATCGCAGTTTTGACTGAAACAACAAATTCAGACTGTTGCTTGTAGGTGTTTTCTTATTTTTCGAGTATTTTTATTTGACAGTCTATTGCTGACGACTATACTCAAGAATGCACACCAATCAGTAATCGGATGATTACACTTTGTTCCTTAACACTAACCAGTAAGGGGAATCACATGTCCAGAAAAAATATTGAAGTGGTTGTTCACATCGATGAAACACTCAGCACACC
>JADGEK010000054.1:4692-28613 GCA_016744395.1 Gammaproteobacteria bacterium
GGTATTGATAATTCACATTCTATTGGCAGGCATCTCAATAAGCATGACAATAGTTTATCCACTTCGTTTCAGCGTCTGTCATCGGGTAAGCGCATTAACAGTGCTAAAGATGATGCCGCTGGCATTGCTATTGTCGAACGTTTTGCTGCACAAATTATGGGGGGGAATCAGGCATTTCGAAATGTTAATGATGGTATCTCACTGGCACAAACATCGGATGGGTTCAGTGCTCAAGTCAATGATCTCATGCAGCGTGGTAGAGAGCTGGCGGTTCAAAGTGCTAATGGCATACTCAATGATACGGATAGAGCATCACTGCAGAAAGAATTTTCCATGATTCAGGAAGAAGTGGGGCGTATTGTGGATTCTGCTGAGTTTAATGGGCAAAAACTTCTTAATACGGATTCAGAACTGACCTTTCAGGTGGATGCCAACCCTGGTGATCAAGTCTCGGTTAAAACAGTTGATTTAAAAACTGACATTACCAATAGTGGCTTCTTTTCTGCTGATTTGTCGACTTCTGGTGGTGCATCCACTGCTCTGTCTGCACTGGATGCCTCAATGGCAGAAGTGAATACGGGTCGTGCTGAATTCGGAGCCACCATGAACCGCTTTGAAAGTATTGGGCGCAATCTGCTGAATAAAGATGAAAATCTTTCAGCATCAAAAAGTCGCATTCTGGATACAGATTATGCCCGAACTGTGAGTGAGCAAAATCGTGATTTATTGCTTCGAGATGCAGCATCGGCATTAAGCAGTCAGGCGAATTTTTCACAGCAACAGATCCTGGGATTATTATCTCGCTAAAATAAGTGCTTTAACGTTAGAAACCCAACTCTTTGTATCATAGATACTTTTTAAATTGAGCAAAGACACTTGTAAGCCAATGATGATTATGTCATCGTTGGCTTTTTTGATCTTAATGATAAGCAAATACGATAATGAAATATTTGGAAAAAGCTTTATTCATCTACGATGAGCTGTCAATTGACACGATTGAAATGCTTAAAGATAATGATTTTGACACTGAGATTATTGCTGTTGAAAAGAGTAAATTTCTCAGTGATCCATTGGAATATATCTTAATTGCCAATCACTTGGTGCTCAGTGGTGATATGTCATTAATCAATCAATTACTGGAATTTGCCTATGCTCATAGTGCCAATGGACAGCATTGCACATTGGCTTTTATACCCCTGCCAGCACAGAAACTACTCCGCAGCTCGTATCAGTTATCAAGCAATCTTCAAGAGAACATTGAGGTGGCTCTAAGAGACGATACCCAAGCCATTAATTTATTAGAATGCAATGGAAAAATTGTTCAGTTTAAAGTCAGCATTGGTCAAATTCCATTGTTAAAGGCATGGCATTCTGAAACATCTATTCTTGCTTTTCTGCAAAACATATTTTTGGGAATGAAACAATTTTTTTCATTGTCATTGGGCAAACTGACCATTGAAACTGAGAAAAATAAACAGATAAAAACGGTTGCAAGCGGTCTGTTTATTGTGAATCAAAATAAAGGCAGTTATCTGTCAAGAATTTTGCAACGCAGCAGTTCGATGCGCTCAGATAGATTATCTCTGGTTATTTTATCACCCTTTTCTGCCGTTGAATATTTTCTCTTTCTATTTTCCCTTGTGCTGCATTTGAAGAAAGAAAACACTTTGCCGCATGCGGTTTCAAACATAAAAAGTAAACAAATAACCGTTGATATGAAAACCTTCGTGAGTAATGAAAATGATAAAGTGCCTGAGGTGCTTCTGGATGAAACGGAATATGAATCATTTCCATTGACTTTTAAAATAATAAAACAAGCCGTTAAAATTAATGCACCTGATGAGTTTTGGCAACTCAATCCCGTTTCTAATACAGAAAAAGAATCTATTCGAATTGATAATTTACCCGATGAAAAAGAGCTAGGTAAATATTTAAATCAGCATTTGCCCTTTTTTTCAGTCGCATCAGAAGAACGTTTTAAAGACCTTTTTTTACAATTACGCACAGATGCAAACATCAATTCTCTTTATATTGTTCTAATGCTTCTGAGCACTTTATTAGCCAGCTTGGGTTTATTTGCAAACAGTGCAGCCATCGTAATTGGTGCCATGTTATTAGCACCATTAATGTCACCAATTATCTCTTTTTCAATGGGGCTCTTAAGGGGTGATGACAAGTTGCTAGTCCATTCTGTGATAAAGATTGCTCTGGGTGTCAGCCTGGCCGTTTTAGCCTCGAGCATTTTAACGTTGCTGTTACCACAAGTTGATTTAAGCAATGAAATTAAATCACGTATTCATCCAAATTTAATTGATTTGGGTGTTGCTGTGGTTTCAGGTATTGCTGCTGCATATACTAAGGCTCATAAAGAATTATTAAACAGTATTGCAGGTGTTGCTATTGCAGTTGCATTAGTCCCGCCTCTAGCAGTGGCAGGGATTGGACTTGGGCGAGGTGAGTTCTACATTTTTGAAGGAGCATTCCTACTTTTTGTGACCAATATTATCGGTATCAGTCTCTCTACTGTTCTTACTTTTCAGTTTTTAGGTTTTTCAAATGCGGTGAAAAGTAAAAAAACATTGGGCTTTATCATGATTATTCTCGCTTTGTTATCTTATCCTTTGTATCGTTCTTATGCTGATAGCCTGCAACGATACCAATTGACCAATAGTTTAAAAAGTGAACGAATCATTATCAATGAAAAAGTCATCATGATAGAAAATGCAAGCATTGACTATCAAAATAAAATGAAGATTATTAACATGACTATTGTGCTCAAGCAGGCTTTAAATGAGTCTGAATTACAGGCTTTCAAAAATACGATTGATCAACGTTTTGTGAGTAGACATCAAATCAGAATCACTATAAAATTTATATTATAATAATCAGAAGTCTAATAATTATATACGGAAAATAAATGAAGAAAATAATAAGTATTGCGTGTCTTTGCCTGATTATGGGCTTGCCATTTTATGTGACTGCGAGTGAAGACTTTATTGCAGATCAAAGAAGTGATTTTGATACACTTACTGCTGAAGATATAAAAAAAATGCGACAAGACATATTAAGTATGTCGAATGAAACACTCCAACGTTTATACAAAATACACCCCGAAGCAGAAGAGGAAATAAAAAATGCCTATGGATACGGTGTTTTTCAAGGTCAAGCTATTAATCTCGTTTTTTATGTTGCAGGAAACGGGTTAGGAGTTGTTTATGACAATAAAACGCAAACGCCTACTTTTATGAATGCAATTAGAGCAGGAACTGGACCAGGTGTGGGTTATAAGTCCTTGCATGGTATATTAATTTTTAGCAATGAAACTGTTTTCAAGCAATTTACTACGGTTGGTTTGCAGGTAAGTGCATCGGGAGATGCTCTTTTTAAGGTGGCTGGGAAAGGCGCTGAAGCAAGCCAGGCGATTTCTTTAGTACCTGGGGTTTCATTCTATCAGCTCATTGATTCTGGGCTTGTTTTACAGGCTAACTGGGGAGCAACTGAATTCTTAAAAGATCCTAATTTAAATCAATGAAATATTGATTGATGAAATGGGCCTCCATTTTAAAATTCTCCACTTACTCAAACTAAAAGTTATTAAAGACGTTAGAGGTTTCACGTTTTTGTAATTACGGCTAAGTGAGCAGAGCGGTAACTGGGGTTACCTAAAAGATCAAAAGAAAAAGAAGGTTTTACACTCGCATAAGTGCTATCGAAACCGATTGCACGGAGGAGAGACTAAGCTGTTTGGGGACGCTTTTCGGCCATCCATGGCCCGCTTAGTGAAAACATCCTGTTTTCACAAACCCCAAACAGCTTAGTCTCTCCTCCGCACACTCTCAAACCGCATTTATTCTCATTTTTTGTGGGAAAGTCAAAAGCAAAGAAAGAGCAAGAGCACCTAAAATTAAGTTAAGACGCTATTCTTAGCTGTTGCTTCACCCTTCTTTAGAAGGGGGGATTGAGAGGGGTGTTCTCTGGCTTTTTCTCATCTCTTGATTTTGGACAACACGAGGGAGGTCACTGCGGTTGAAGAGTGGGTGGAGGTTTGGTTTGTCTTGCAGGTGCTTTGTGAGGCATGGATGCCGAAATTAATGGTTTTATTTTGTTCTATGAGTCATTTGAAAAATTAAAAACTCTTGAAGAATATTCATTTCTCAACTACGTTTATAGGAGTTATATTATGAACGTAAAAGGAAAGTGGATATGAGTGACAAACCCTATTTATTAGCGGTTGATGATGAAATAATGAATTTGAATATCATTGAAGATTTACTCAAAGATGATTTTGAAGTTCATACAGCCAATAATGGTCAGGAGTGCCTCGAACAGCTCAATAAAAAAATACCAGATGTCATTTTACTGGATGTCATGATGCCCCTGCTTGATGGTTTAGATACCTGTAAACAAATACGAGAAAGCCACACTTTTAAAGATATTCCTATTATATTTGTCTCTGCACTTGCATCAGCCAATGAACGTTTAAATGGCTATAATGCGGGAGGTGATGATTATCTGACCAAACCCTTTAATGAAGATGAGTTAATTGCAAAAATCAATTTACTCATAAGGTCGAGGCTTGATAAACAAAAGGAAATTGAAGAAAAAAATAGTGCCACAAAAACGGCCATTACTTCTATGGTCAATGCCTCTGAAGCAGGACATTTGCTTTATTTTATGCAATCAATCCTGGCAATTAGCGAGGTTGGGGCTTTGCAGGATTTGGTTGTTAATGTCTTAGCTCAATATGGGCTGGAAGGCTGTGTAATGTTGAACCATATGGAAGAGCCGAAGTACTTTTTTTCTGATGGTCGAATTCGCCCAATTGAACAAGATATTCTCAAGGAAGCTGCTACTCATAGTAAGAAAATTATTGAATTTTCAGGGAGAGCCATTTTTAATGGAAAACATTCAGGTATTTTAATTCGTAACATGCCTGGAGATGAAGAAATGACTGGGCGATATAAAGATCATCTGGCTGTTTTAATTGATTCTTTAGAGGCTAAACTCATGCAGTTTATTGCTGATCATCATGAGAGAGAGCATTATAAAGCTCTCAAAGAAACCGTCGAATCAGTTTCAAAAGAGCTTGAAACGATTCATAACACTACTCAGGAGCAAAGGACTCTTAATAGTAAAATTTTAGGAAATCTGGTTCAAAATGTAGAAGTCTCATTTCTTAAGCTGGGTCTGGAAGGAACTCAGGAAGAGCAATTGCTTGGTCTGATAACTCATGCTGAAGATGAGACTGATAAGGTGTATGAAAAAGGTGAGCAGTCAGCAAAAATATTTGATCGAATTATTGTTGAATTAAATCAACTTTTGGATTAATTGTGAGCAGCCAAAAATTGGCTGATTGCCATGAAGATGATGCTTTATTATTGACCATGAGGCATTATTTTCCGAAACTTCAATGGGGCGCTGTGGTAAAACAGAAGCCCCTGAAAATGACTCTGAAAGTAAAGCTGTTATCACTTTCACTCTTCCCAAAGAGAGAAAAAATGAACCGTAAAATTAAATTCATGTATGCCATTAGTATAGAAAGTACTTCCAAATGAAGAAAGGCAATAAATTTGTTTTTTTTACTGTTGTTTTTCTTTTGCTTGGAGGAACATTGCTCAGTATCAATAAGGCTCAAATTCAAATTGTAGAATTGGAAAAGGATTTGTTAAATAAAAATTTGATGTCCTTTAATTTGGCCCAGCAAAAGATTGAGAGTTATTTGAGTAACTTACAAGATAAAATTACGATAAAGTCTTATCAGTATTCCGATGAACTTAACACTATCTTCCAAAATCCTGATGATAATGAAGAACTTCTATACGAAATTCAAAATAGAATTAAACAAGAAATACCTAATGTCAATCAAACCATTTTAGCTAATAAATTGGGCGAAATGATCATTGTAGACTTTGATGGATATATTGGTGATAGTTGTCAAAAAAATTTGAAATCGTTTGCAAGTGGTAAACACTTTGAACTGAGGGTTCATCCAAATTCACTTCAATATCACTTTGATATAATGGTTCGTTATGACAAACCTAAACAAAATATTTCTGGCATTTTTTTTACTTCTTTTGTCACTGAGCGTTTACAAGAAATTTTGAAAGAGGGTGAAGGTGTACAAAGCCAACTTTTTTTAATATTTAATCAAGTACCAAATTTAATTGAGGTGAGTTCCAGTGGCAATCGTCGTCAAATAAAAAGAAAAATAAAGCTGAGTGAGAATGAAGTGAATCGAATCTCAATCAGCCGTAAGATAAAAAACTCTTCATGGACGCTGGTCAATTTGCCTTCTCCTCATTATTTGAATAATCAAAAATTGCGAATTTATGTTATCAGTATTTTTGAGATTCTTTTTTTATATTTTATTTCAGGAATATTATTTTATAGTATTTATAAAAAAGTCAGTGAAAATAAAAAAATATCTCAGCGTTATTTATTGTTTCTAGAGAAAACTGAGATTGTTTTTTTTGTTATTAATCGACGGGGTTTACTGCAATATGCAAATTCAGCGCTGATAAAAATAATAGAATTAAAAAATATTAAAAATATTATTGGGAAACCTGTTTTAGAGTGGATGAATCCTGAAATGTGGGAGGCAATAAATCAAAATCTGGATAAGGTTGATAAAGAGGGTCAACTTATTGGTATGGCTGTTAAACGACTTAGAAAAAATGGTGATATACAATCATATCTCATTGATATTATTATTGATCGAAACTCAAAACAAACGTCTTATGCGATCTTTTGTAAAGATACCAGTGAACTCAATCAAATAGAGCAACTTAAACTTGAACGAGAAGCTGCTGTACTTTCAGAACAATCAAAAACAGAGTTTTTAGCTAACATTTCTCATGAATTACGAACACCAATGCATGGCATATTAAGTTACGCTTCAATGGGTATTAAGCGTATTAATAAAGTCTCAAAAGATGATTTAGAAAAATATTTTACAAATATTGAAGTCAGTGGAATACGTCTATTAGGCCTACTCAATGACTTACTTGATTTGTCTAAATTGGAAGCAGGTCAAATGGAGATGAATTATAATTCATATGATTTAAGCCTGATTGCTAAGGAGTGTCTGATTGAACAACAGAGTTATATTGAAGAGCGAAATTTAAAAGTAGTCTATAACATGGAAGCAGCGACGACCACTCAAGTTGATCTGGATAATGTTCGTATTTCCCAGGTAATTGCAAATTTACTATCTAATGCGATAAAATTTTCATATGAGAATGGCTGCATAGAAATTTCCATTTATTCGGTGTCTATCGATAAACCCTGTGGAAAAGTTGATGCGATTTCATTAAGCATCAAAAATGAAGGAAAAGGTATTCCTGAAGAAGATTTAGATTATATTTTTGGCAAATTTAAGCAGAGTGGTGATATGCCTTCCAGTACAAGGCAAGAGAGCACAGGTCTGGGTTTAGCAATATGCAAAGAAATAATAGAGGCTCACCATGGAAGGATTCGTGCTCAATCAGAGCAAGGTAAGAACGCAATGTTTGTGATGACAATTCCCCTAAGGCAGGATAGTGAAGGTTAATAGATAAAGGGGCGGTCTGTCTAACAGTAGGTAATGATTCATTTTGTCTGGACTGAATAAACTCATAATACAAGCCACTGCCAGCTTTATACTCTGTGCTTTCCATTTAAGTGTGCTTCTTTAGAAAATAATGGTTAAACTATTGTTCTCTTTTGAATAGTGACAGTGATGTTGTGGAAAAAGATCCGTTAATATCTGATTGATTGTTGCCAGTCCTCGGCCATTGGGTTCGAGAAAACGTTTTATTTTCATGCTTTTATATTCATAATAATCAAAGGGAACATCAGGTGTGGAAGATTGCGAGGTAAAGACAATACGTGTTTCATTATCTGTTTTTGAAAAAACAACATAGCAGGACTCATGCTCTGATAATTGATTCACACCCTGTTCAATTGCTGCATCGTATTGTTCGTTTTTTAATAAACGGTTTTTATTATTATAGCCAAGTTTTAACAGGCCATGCTCAAGAGTGTTTAGGATTGCTTCCCAAAAAACAATGACCATTTTTTCAGCTGACTCTGGTGGTGTTAGTGAAGCCAGTTGCAATGCAGTATCAAAAGCATCCTGCTTACTTTTTATTTTAAAAAGGTGGCTGCCTGAAATGGGTAACGTTTCAGCTGTTTTAAGTTGAGAAATTAGACTTCGATAGAGATGAATTTTAGTTTCGGCAGAATGAATTAAATGACAAAATTCATCATGTAAAAAAGGTTTTGTGATGCAATACGTAATACCTGAGTGGCATATTTCTTCTAAACTGTTTTGTCCTGCTCGTGCTGTTTGCACAATAACAATTAAGCCATTTAAATGAGGTGTTTTTTTTATTTTCTGGTAAAGCTCCATACCCGTCATTTCAGGCATCATCAAATCCAGCAATAACAAACTGAATTTTTCTGGTTGTTGCTCTAATAGCTCCAGTGCTTTCTTTCCTCTGTCAACAGAAGTGACGCTATACTTACCATCAGCAAGTTCAAGGATATCTGAAATTAAAGCAAGATTAAGTGGCTCGTCATCGATGGCCAGAATTTGTGTTGTATCAGTCATATAAGATTAACTTTGCTCATTATGCAAAAAGTATAGCTAAGTGGAATTGAATTTCAATATGGATGGGCGATGGCGAGAAAATCAGATGATTAAATTACTGTTATTGTAGGTACTTGCTTACAATTAAGTCTTATTGAATGGTTTTTATCTATAATTTTTTACGGATTAAGAGTAACGCTGAATCAATACTATCATCCAGTGTTCCACCAAATAATGAGGGTGTCGTAATGCCGACAATGTTTTTGACTAAAACCTGACCTGTACTGTCCACAAAAACCATTGTTGGAAAAAGTGTTACACCGTAGCGGGTGCTGAATTCATCAATATTCATTTTCTTACCTGAAAAATCGATTATATCAGCTCCAGGGCTGATATGAGCCTCGCGGATAATCACTTTGTCCGTATAATCGCCAGAAATGAGCATAGGAACCAAAAAATCCTCTTTGAGGAGGTAGCAATACGGGCATTCATCAGTACCAAACATAATAAGAATGGGTAGATTTTTTGACTGTGCCAATTTTGCTGTATCCCGTAGATCTTGAATTTTGATGAGTTCAGGTCGGTGCGAATGATTTTCAGAGTCATGGCTGGCTGAAAGCTGTACACTATAAAAACAAAATAGAGAAAGCATTAAAATAGAGGTAATAAAGACTTTTTTCATTGGTTAAATCAGTACTTATTGATAATAATGTTGAGATGACTCGGTGATATTTGAGTTAAATTATAGACGTAAATGTGGGAAAAGAGCGAGATATTTATCAACATTTGATACAATTTTCACTTTCTATAACCAATCGATTCATTGAGCCTGAGAATCGATATCAAGCTAAATGATGATTAATATTAACAATGCACATTAATTCATTAACCGACATTCGAGTGTTGGTGACACGACCAAAACATCAGGCAGTTGCTCTGTGTCAGATGCTAGAAGAACATGGTGCTCTGGCTGTTTGCCTTCCTGTGATAGAAATTGAAGCCATGGCTTTATCACAGAAAATGGCGAGCCTAATGGATGATATTCAGTGTATTCATTTTGCTATCTTCATCAGCCCAAATGCAGTGGAACATGGACTTGCAACACTTCTTGCTCATGGTGAAATACCTGATACACTAAAGCTGGTGACCATTGGCAAAGCCAGTGCACAAAAAATGCAGCAATTACTGGGCCGTGCTCCGGATATTTATCCAATAGAACAATATAATAGTGAAGCTTTACTTGCTCTTGATCATTTACAAGCTGAACAAGTGAATCATAAAAATATTATCATTTTCAGAGGAGAGGGCGGTCGTGAACATTTGGCAACAAGCCTGAAAAACAGAGGAGCCAAAGTCGATTATATTGAAGTTTATCGACGTAAGCTGCCTAAACCCAAAAAGAGTGTGTTAGAGTCTCTTTGGAAAGAGAATACCAGCCCTGATATTGTGACAGCCACTTCGAATGAAGGGCTGAGTAACTTAGTGGCAATGCTTGCTCATTTTGGTGCAGTCGAAGATAATTTTTATTTACAAAAATTGTTTCAAACACCACTGGTTGTGGTAACAGAAAAAATGCGTAGCAGTGCTCAAACTCTGGGTTTTAAAAATATCATTATGATTGCAGCAAGGGCCAGCAATGAAGCGTTACTGGAAAGCGTTCTGGAATGGTCTAAAATAAGACTGTAAAAAATGTTAATAAAAACAATAAAAGTAATTAGAATTAATCAGTAAAAAGTCCTTAGCTAAACTAAAATTTAGCACCCATTGTTTTGGTAGTATAAAATTCCAAATGAGATGGGGGAAATTTTAAGTGACTTAGAAATTAAGTGGAAACCTAAATGGATAACTTTAATGGAAAAGAATAAGGTAAATAACGAGCCAAACAAAGCGGTGGGTCAAGATGACTTGGGAGAGCTCAAGAAGACGAAGGCAAGCTCTGGTGCAAGTGCCGCTTTTATTTTTCTTGCAATTATTTTCTCTCTCACAGCTGGCGGTGCTGTTTTTCTATTGTCTCAGAGTCTGGAAAAAAACCGCGCTGAGATGGCGCAACAGATGGAGAAAACTCGTAATGATCTCTCAGATGTGACGATTAAACTCAATGGTGACGTGAATGGTCAGTTGTCGAGTCTCGCGGATAAAATTGGCCGAATTACATCCGAACAACAGCAATTTCAAGGTCAGGTTTCAAAACAGCAACAAGCGACAGAATCTCTGTCTAAAACTTTGGCGGTCAGTAATCAGCAAATGCTGCAATCAATTGATGTCCTGTTTAAGCAAAAAGGGCGTGAACGCATTGGCTGGGTTTTAGCTGAAGTCGAGTATCTTTTGCTCATTGCTAACCACAGTTTGCAATTACAAGGTGACGTTCCAACTGCCATTGCTGCTCTAGAAGCTGCGGATTCACGCCTGTTGGATACAGGTGATCCTGGTACGATTGGGTCAAGAACTAAGATTCGTGATGAAATACAAACCCTAAAGGCATTACAACAGCCAGATGTCGTTGGTATGGCTGCAAGACTGAGCAGTGCAATTAAAGCAATCCCATCATTGCCCATAAAATACACCCAGCTGAATACCAAAGACAAAATTAATGCTCTAATCGACAAAAAAGCCTCTCATGATGCAGGTGATATGGAACAAGCAGGCAAAGATTTTTTACACGAACTTAGAGGGCTTGTTGTGTTTCGAAAGCTGGATGAAACACCAGAGGCATTGATGACCCCTAAGCAGCAGTTCTTTTTGCAGCAGAACCTGCAATTAAAGCTGGAAACGGCACGTCGCTCATTACTGATGGGGCAACAGGCACTGTTTACCCGAAGCTTGAAGGAGTCAGCGCAGTGGCTACAGGACTTTTTTGACCTGGAGATTCCACAGGTGAGACAAACTATTGAAGAATTAAGCGCATTGCAGGGTATGACGATTACCACTAATTTACCTGATGTCTCAGGTTCAATTAAAGTATTACGTGCCTACCAAAATGAGCTTGAAAAGCAACAAGTGGGAGGTTAAACGATGATCAGACTCCTTTTTTATTCACTTATCTTTTTAATTGGTGCCGTTTATATTGCACTTATCGCAAAAGAAGATCCTGGTTATGCATTGCTCAGTCATGGTGACTGGAGTGTTGAAGGTACTTTGGTTCTTCTGGTAACCGCTTTGAGTTTATTGATCAGTAGTATTTTACTGATGGTGTACCTGCTGATTAAAACCATTAAATTTCCAGGAAAATTAGGTAATTGGAATCAGAATCGTAAAACGGTTAAAGCCATTGAAAACTGTAATAAGGGCTATATTGAATTGGCAGAAGGGAATTGGCGAGAAGCTGAAAAACATTTGCGCAAAAGTGCCAATGGTAGCGGTATGCCAATTTTAAACTATTTGGCTGCAGCACGTGCTGCTCAGGAAGACGGCTCGCAACGTCGGCGTGATAATTATTTACTGCAGGCTCATAAAAGCGATCCTGAGGCAGATATTGCCATCGGTTTGACTCAGGCCGAGCTACAGATTAAAGATGGCCAGGCTGAGCAGGCTTTGGCTACTTTGATGCATTTACGCAGTGTAGCTCCAAAACATAAGCAAGTGTTAAAAATGCTTTTCAGAGTGTACCAGAAGCTTAATAGTTGGAAAGATCTGGAAAATTTACTGCCTGAGCTGCGCAAGAATCATATTTTTGAGCATAACGTTTTAAGCCAATATGAGCAGGCATTGAGCAAACAATTGATGGCACAGGCAATTCAGCATAAAAATCATGGAGAACTCTCTGCAATTTGGAGTCGCTTGCCAAAGGCCACTCGTGCAGAGCCTGATATGATCTATTTTTATTGTCAGCAGTTGTTATCCATCAATGAACAGGATTCTGCTCTGGCCTTAGTAAAGGAAGGCATTAAGCATCATTGGCATACTTCTTTGATTTTACTTTATGGGCTTGCAAAAGAAAAAGATACTGTGAAGCAATTGGCAACTGCTGAATCCTGGTTAAGTGATAATGGCCGTAGTGCTGAGTTATTGCTGACCTTAGGCCGGTTGAGTATTAACAATCAACTATGGGGTAAAGCACGTGATTATCTTTCAGAAAGTATTGATGTTTCACCCAGTACTGAGGCTTTTCAGGTTTTAGGTGAATTGTATGAAACGCAACTGTCCGATTCAGTCGAAGCAATGAATTGTTATCGTGAAGGCTTAATTTTGAGTAGTCAAACAAAAACTCTGGTCAGCCTGGATGATGAGTTACCTGTCATGATGGCTTTAAGTGCTGCCTGCTAAGAATTATGTACCGTAGAGACAAGGAATGCCTTTGTCTCTATTGGTCATTAGCAAAATCAAATGAATCATAAAAGAATTGATCCTTGTCCATGCCTTTTTCCTGAAAACTCTTTTCTGCAGATTGAATCATGGCAGGAGGACCACAGGTATAAATATCAAATATCGACAAATCATCAAAGTCAGCCAATACAGCTTCATGAACATAGCCAGTTCTACCTGACCAGTCATTGACCGAATCCGATAAAACAGGGATAAACTGAATATTAGAGTGTTCAGCAACCCAGCTTTCAGCCAGTTCTTTCATGTAAAGATCCGTTACAGTACGGACCCCCCAATAGAGATAGATTGGACGAGTCACTTCTTCGCTGATTAAATGTTCAACAATACCCTTAATCGGCGCGAAACCTGTACCACCAGCCATTAATAAGATGTCTTTGTTTGAATCTTCATGGTAAAAGAAGCTGCCATGTGGACCTTCAATGCGCAGTAAATCTTTGTTTTTCATTGTCTTAAAGACTTTAGGTGTAAACAGTCCTTTTTCAACAAGTCGGACGTGCAGTTCTAAAAAGTCATCATTATGGGGTGCATTAGCAATTGAAAAACTGCGATGGCGTCCATCCTCTAATAAAATATCAATATACTGGCCTGGTAAAAATTGTAAGCGTTCAGAGGCTGGTAATTTTATAAAAATCTGCATGACATCATTTGCCAGTAGATTCATTTCATGAACACGGCAAGGCAGTGTCTTAATTTCAATGGCGCTGTCCAGTTCGACTTCTTCGACTTCGATCGCCAATTCGGAATCTGCAAATGCGGCACAAAACAAGACCATATTTTGTTCTGTATCTTCGTCTGTGATGGCAATGGGATCGCTGTCATAACGAACGTCACCTGTTAGTAATTTTCCTTTACAGGAGCCACAAGCACCATTTCGACAACCATAACGTAAGTTGATGCCTTGTCGTAAAGCAGCATCCAGAATGGTTTCATTGCTTTCAACATAAAACTGGTGTTCACTGGGTTTGATTTGTACTCGATGACGCATTGCTTTCCTCATGACTCTAAGAAGCATCAAAAAAAATGGGATATATTTGGGATGGTAGAATATATCTCATTTTGGATAGAATGAAAAGAAAGACAAGGAAAAAAATAAAGAAAAATGACTTCTAGACGCTAATAGTTTTAAATTTAAGTGAAATTGACAGTTTGTGACCTAAATTAATCACTTTTTCTGCTAATTTTACTAAAAACCGTATGATTAATAGGGAGTTAATCATGGAAAATGCACTTTCAAGTATCAATTCACAAAACAGACTTCTTGCAAATAATTTGCAAAGCCATAATCATGCGTCAAAAACATTGGCTCACAATGCAGAGGATAAGGTTTCAATTGGCGTTTTAACCCCTGAAAAAACTCAGGCATTACTGAATCGTGAGATTGCGGATAAACTTGAAAAATATTTTGATGATGAAGGCATTGAACTCAAAGGCCTTAATGGCGATGATTTTACCCCAGAAAAAGTCTCAGAACGCATTTTGGGTTTTGTTTCTGGACGTATTTTGTCTGAAAGTGATACTGATGAACAAAAAAATCTGATGGCGCAGGCCAGAAAAGGCATTGAACAAGGTTTTGCAGAAGCCAGAGAGATTTTAGAAAGTTTGAGCGTCTTAAATGGCACAGTAAAAGACGATGTTGATTCAACCTATGACTTGATTCAAAAGGGCTTGCAGCGTTTGGAAAATGAAGTCAATGGTATTCCAAATAGTGATGTGCAGGATGATGAGGCAACTGAAGGCAGTTCACGGGTTCAGGAAGCTTCAATGCAGAATAGTTATTCTCGTGATGAAAGCACTAAAATTGAAATTATAACCAATGATGGTGATAAAATTTTGATTGATTTGTTTAAACAACAAAGCGCTCAATCATTGCAATATGTGACTCAAAATGAAGACGGCTCAGCCTATAGTCAGTCACGTACAATTTCAGCCAGTACAGGCATCAATTATCAGGTCCAAGGTGAACTGGATGAAGGGGAACAAAAAGCCATTGATGATCTCCTCAAAGATGTGGCTAAGGTTTCCGATCATTTCTTTTCAGGTAATACTCAACAGGCTTTCAAAAAGGCCCTGGATATGAATTTTGATAGTAATGAGTTGACTCGTATGTCAATGGATTTGGGCTATCAGGAAACGCGCTCAACAGCCATTAGTACGTATAGCAGCTTACAGAATCAGGCTCAGCCAGCAACTGAAGCAGAAATGCCATATGTTGATATGCCAGGTTTAAAGGAGATGAGTGACTTTATTAAGCAGGTGGATCAGATTTTCCAGAACCCCTTTGTGATGCATGAATTTGCAGAGCCTGAACAAGGTGTTGGTCAATTGATTAAAGGCATGAATCAATTACTGCATTCAGATGAAATGAAACAACTGGAAAAAGACTCTTCCTCGTTGCTGGATTCTTTGGTCCACCAATTGAAAGAACGTCATAGTGTGGCATCAGATGAATCTACAGAGAATAAAGAAGAATTAAGTTAATGTCATAGGTTCAATTCATACAAATGGCAGAGTCGCTGTATGCAACGTCTCTGCACATTTTCCTCTCTATCCTGAAAATCACAGCTTCAGGTCATCTTGTTAATATATAAAAACGCCCCGTTTATTGCTATTAACAGCCGCCTTTGTTTACACTACTCCTTAATGTATATCCTAAGAGAATCAACTTATGCGTCTTGGAATCGATTTGGGCGGAACAAAAATTGAGATTATTGCCCTTATGGATAATGGACAGGAAGTCTATAGACAGCGAACGGATACTCCTCAAGGAGACTATCTTAAAACCATTAACGCCATTGTTAAGCTTGTTGATCAAACAAAACAAACTCTCTATGAAAGCCCAAGCCTACCAGAAGAGGCACTCAATAATTTTACCATAGGCATTGGGATACCAGGTGCAGTCTCACTCAAAACAGGTCTGATCAAAAATGCCAATTCAGTGTGTCTGATTGGTCAGCCCCTGCAAGATGATCTGCAAAAACAATTAGGCCAGACTGTACGCATCAATAATGATGCGAATTGCCTGACTGTTTCCGAAGCGACCGATGGTGTTGCTGCGGGGCAAAGCGTTGTTTTTGGTGTCATTATTGGTACAGGAACAGGAGGTGGAATTGCCATTAACCAACAGGCAATTACAGGAGTGAATGCTATTGCAGGTGAATGGGGACACAATCCGCTGCCTTATTTTTCAGGACAAATGCTAGAATCTGACCCAACAAGCAGAACACCAGCCATAAAATGTTATTGTGGGCAATATGATTGCATTGAAACTTTTCTCAGTGGCCCAGGTATGTTGCGGCGTTTTAAGGCTTTAGGCGGAATAGCGAGTTCACCGCAAGACCTCATTGTTCAGGCCAGCTCAGGCAGTGACACGGCAGAACGGTTTTTGCAGCAATACGAAGACTGGATGGCCAAAGGACTGGCAAGCATTATTAATGTACTTGATCCTGATGCTATTGTGCTGGGTGGTGGTTTATCCAATATGGATCGTTTATATCAAAATGTCCCCAAAATCTGGCAAAAGTACGTTTTTTCCGATCAAGTGAATACACAATTACTGAAAGCAGAATACGGAGATTCTAGTGGTGTTCGTGGAGCAGCCTGGTTGTGGCCAATAGAAAATAAGGTAGAAAATCTGTGCCAAAAAAAGAAAAAATACTCACCGAAGAGCTGATCATTGAGGAAATTATTCAATTCAGGCAAAAGCAAAAAACACTGGTACTGGCAACGCAGTCATTGACTGATGCTAAAAAAATCGAACCTCTAGCCAGTTATGCGCCCTTTGTTGAAGATGATGAGGGTAATTTTTATCTTTTTCTCAGTAGCCTTGCGAGCCATAGTGCCAATTTAAATGAACATCAAGAAGCACATACTCGAATATCCATTTTATTGATAGAGGATGAGCAAAGTACAAGGAATATTTTTGCTCGTAAACGATTAAGTTATTCATGTGGTGTGTCAATTTGGTCAAGAACACATCCTCAGTGGCAGGAGATAATCAATCAGCTTCTGATACGATTTGGAAAAACAATAGAAGTATTGGCGGGGTTAGGCGATTTTAACCTTTATTGCCTGACACCAATAGACGGTAACTATGTTAGAGGTTTTGGTCAGGCATATGAGCTAAAAGAGGGGCATATGCCAGTGTTAAGAAATAGCTGATGCCGTGGTCATCATAAAATAGACAGTTCTATTACCCCGCTGAAGTCAAACTCAAAGCAAATATTTTATGAATGTATAAATGGTACAAAAAACATTATTGAGTAACAACAGTATTGCAAATGATAATGATTTGCAACTATAATTGTTTATTCAGAAAACTGTGTTGATAAATTCCAGAGCAGTAAAAATACTAAAATAAAACTAATAATTGAAGATGAGAGGAACAGGAAATATTGATGAAATACCTTTATCTATTACTAATAGCGTTTGCTATGAACGTGAATGCCACTGAGACACATGAGTTGAAAATTGTTAAGCAAGTTTATGACATCAACGCAAAGTCACCCGATTTGATGTATCAGTTTGTTCCTGATTATCTGGAGATCAACACAGGTGATTCGGTGAAGTTCTTAGGCACTGTAGGACGACACACGGTGCATAGCGTGAGAGATATGATTCCTGAGGGTGTTAAAAAAATTGCAATAATGCCCAGACAACCTAATGTGGTTGTTTTTGATAAGCCTGGTGTTTATGGTATTAACTGTAAATTACACCAGCGACATGGCATGGTATCAGTTATTGTTGTTGGTGGTGATCTTCATAATATGGAACAAGCCAGAGTGGGCGTTAAATGGGTAAGCCCGTACAGTCGTGGAAAAATGAATAAATTACTGGATATTGCACAAAATAAATTTGGTGACAAGTAATTGTTGTAGTGGTATTGCTATAAGATCTCTATAGTGCAATAAGAAAACGTTTGGTCTAAACTGATCAACTCAGAGATAACATATGATTGTCCCAGCTCTTTTTCTCAGCTGATGTTTGCTGAATTACTGTGGACTGTTGCTCTAATATTTTATATGTCAATAATTGACCCTGCCCAGAACTGATTAATACCTCGCCTTTCTTGTTACCAGTGGCTAAACCACAGCCATCAGGCATTTCTATATGATATAGATATTGCCCCGTTGTCTTCCAAAAGCTGACCAGATCACCACGAGGTGATGACATGGCAAAGTAGTCACCCGATGGGTCATGACAAATACTGCCACAATAGTTTTTCATTTTTTTCAGAATAGCTTCAGGTGCGTGAGTTAATGAGATTGCTTGATTTTGCTTATGTAAGGCTAACAATGGTGGATGCTTACTTTTAGCCCCCTGATATTGCATGGCAATACAAACCGTATCATCGCTGCCAACCGAGATATGACGCATACTGAGTTGATTTAACTCATCACTAAGACGATAGCTCTGAATGAATTGATTGCTTGAAGTGTCAAAATAGGTAAGATTAGGCTGCATGGTTTTCAAATTCAGTTTGCTGCGACCTAAATCCGGATGAGTTTTAATGCCACCATTAGCAATGACTAAGGTTTTTTTGTCGGACAAGAAGGCCAGTTCATGTGGCCCAATACCATGACTGGAAAATTCATGGATGCGTTTATACTTATCGAATGCATTATAAACGCCAATTACACCTCTACCTGTTTCAAAATCATTTTCAGCCACATAAAGGTATTGCTCCTTTGCATCAAAAATACCATGACCATAAAAATGTCGATCAGTTTGGCTGCTGATTTGCTGCACTAATTCATGGCTTTGGGTGTCGAAAATCCAGATCAATGTACCTGGACGGCGAGCAAAAACCAGACAGTGTTTTTTATTGGGGCTTAGACAAATGCCATGGCCACGCTGAGTAAGGGCTATTTGTGTGGCTTTACCCGTTTTCTGATTGAGCAAGCTGAAATAATGCTTTCCCTGAGGATCATCAAAGCAACTAAAAAGGCTTGAACCAATTGGACTATTGAGCCTTTCACTGGACTCTGTACTGATTTGAGCGAATAGTGTTTTGGTACTCATTAAACTGCTAGTCGCCAGTAGTTTAATGAAGTCTCTACGTTGTATTTGCATGCTCAGTCACCATCCAGACTATTGAAGCCTAAAGGTAAATCCAAAGCTTTAGGTAATTCAGCGGAACAAAGTTGCTTTAGTTGAGCAATTTTTTTGCGTAAGGTAATTAATTGTGGGCGTAATAGAGGATCTCTTATTGCTTCAAATAAGGGCTTGTCAATTTTTTTTATCAGTGCAAAGGTCTGTGAAAAACTCACTTCAATTTTTTCATTTAACTCAGCATTTTCTAACCAGGGTTGAAAGCCAATTTGGTATAATTGCTCTAACGCTATTAGATTTTGATTGATATTACTCAGTGATTGACGGCTGCGCCAGGATTCAGAGCGTTTTGGGACATTTTTTTTGATGCTTTTTCCCATAGGACGATCTAACTTATAATCAACAATTAGAATGAGCTGGGTTGATAAATTGTTCAGTAAATTTGCAGTGACTTCACGATCACTTTCATAGTAATCATTTCCTTGTTCTGCCGTTGCTATCATTTCTTGAAATGCTGGCTTTGCCTTAGACCAATCATAAATAAGACCATTCGACATTTTGGACAAATTCTTAGTGATGCTAAGGACTACCTGGCAACGATAGTTTTTTGTTTTATCATTTGACTCAGATAAAGAAAAATCTTTACTGCTGATGCCTTTATTAAACAGCAACATCTCTAATGCACCAAAACCCTGAATGGCTATGCTGCCATGTGGAAATACGTCTTCTTGAAGTGGCTGCGATTTTTTTTCACTTAAAAGTTTATTGAGATGCTTATTGATTTTCCCTCTTTTATCAGGCCACATTTGGTAGCGAAAATTACGCAGTGAATTTTCTATGGGTCCAAAGCGAATGTGTTGAATGGCCTGCCAATGAGCCAGACTGTCTTTAAAGTCCTGTTGCAATACGGCTAACTTTTTCTGATTGGGTGTCTGGCAAAATGAAATGCTGCTTTCATTTAATGCCTGTGTTGATACCTTTAAGGCCTCATAGGCTGGCATGATATGCTGCTGAACAATTGCCATGTTCCATTTGGTTGTGGATGCTGCTATGGGCTCTTGTGTGCTCTGAACAGGTGAATCTGCGAATGCTGAGCTGAACAATGTTCCAGGTAATATTCCAGACAATAAACAAATAATAAAAAATTGATGTTTCATGGTGTGTCCTAAAGTGCTTATAATGATTCAACAAAGCGAATTAAATCATGTCGTTGCTGCTTGTTTAATTGTAACACGAGGGAACGCTGCTTTTCAGCCTCTCCACCATGCCAGATAATGGCTTCTAATAAGTTTCTGGCGCGGCCATCATGCAAATAAAAACTGTGTTTGTTGACCACAGGTGTTAATCCTATACCCCAAAGTGGTGCTGTTCGCCATTCTTTGCCTGTGGCTTTGCCTTCCTGGCGTCCATCAGAGAGTCCTTTGCCCATGTCGTGTAAAAGCATGTCAGTATAAGGCCAGATTTTTTGTGCGGATTGTTCAATGCCAATCGAATCTTTACGTGTAGTATAGCCAGGTCTGTGGCAAGCAATGCAGCCAATATCATAAAATAATTTTCTGCCGCGCTTCACTTCGGGTTCATTAAAGTCACGCCTGGCGGGAACAGACAAATTACGGGAATAAAAAACCGTCAGATCAGTCATGGTATTACCCGATTCAAGATTCTCAAATTGAGCACTATTACCATCAGGTGCATTCAGACAGTCTTTTTGCACTTTGGTACATTCACCTGAACCTTTAGGAAATAATGGTACAGAGATGCCCATATCGTCTGCAAAGGCTGACTGAGACTGTTCATTGATACTGGATAAACCTGCTTTCCATCCAAATCGGCCCAGCATGACTTTGTTGAACTCTTGACTCCATACCTGATTGGCAGTGCCTGAGATACCATCTGAATCTTTATCATCAGTATCAGCGTATTGCATGATGGTTTGCTCATCAATGGCTTCAAGTAGACCCAGGCCAATCATTTGCGGAGCGACTCGGGGTGATATTTGTACCTCTGGATGCAGTGGACCATAAGCTAAATCTATAATGGAATATTCAGGCTTTCGCAGGTGAATTATCTCACCATCTGCAAATTGAACTGCTTTTTCTGTATAGGAGATCACCATTTTTCCTTCTGCCTTGTGACCTCGAATAGAGAAATCTTGCAGTTGGGTGCCATAAGTGGGTTCAGAAATGACATTAAGCTGATGCGTCTCGATTTTTTTTTGTTCTTCTTTGGTTTGTGGTGGAATACTGAGCCTCAAAAACATTGAAATGTTATTATCATGTGTATTCTCAGTAGGGGGGTGACCTCGGCCATCTCTGAGATGGCATCTTTCACAAGAACGGGCATTGTACAATGGACCCAGGCCATCGGCTGCCAAAGTGGCTGTTGGAGCCGAAACCCATAGGCGACGGAAAACCGCATTGCCAATTTTAAAATCCAGTTCTTTTTTAAAGTCCATATTGGCAGAGCCATGAGAAAAAGAATTAGCCCCGATTTTTTTGTTATGGGTTGTTTTACCCCCAGGATATTGTTCACTGGCAATTTGTTGACTGTATTCAGTTGATAATGCTGCTGTAGGTATCACTAGACAAGTAAAATGTAAAATTGAAATGACTTGCCTTGAAAGTAAAGAGGTGCTTGAAGTGAAATAGTTATTGCTCATTGATGACCTGTACTGTGTTTCTTAAAACTAAATATAGCGGATATAGTGATGATATTTTCTATAAAAAAAAACTCAGACGAAAGTCTGAGTTTTAATTTTTGTGAGATCACTCGTGATGACTTGAAATGTGTTTGGGGCTTACTCCACTTTTTCAGGTGCATCCAGACTGTCTGAGCCTTCAAAAGCAATGTCTTCTAATTTAAGAGTCTTAATGCCTTTCTCTATGCCTTTAGTGGTGTCCAGTAGTGAATCAACGACATCTAAAATCTTCTGTCCTCCTTGAGTGTTACCTTCAGCGAGTAATTGATCATAGGCAATGTTGTCTTTCTCTGCACTGTCGACCAGAACTTGCATTTTAGCCATCATGTTATCCATGCGTTTCTTGATCTCTTTATCGATAGCACTGTCTTTTGCTGCGACCAGATCTGAGACACTGGGTCCTTTAACGACTGTACCGTCAATTCGAGTATAGCGACCTGTATAGACATTCTGGATACTTTTTGCATCATAAAAATGTGACCAATGTGTGTTGTCGCTAAAGCAGTCGTGTTCTTCTTCCGGGTCGTGCAGCATGAGTCCTAATTTAATTCGCTCACCTGCTAATTCGCCATAGGCTAGACTGCCCATTCCTGTGAATATGGTTGCAATGCTTTGATCGGTACTTGCAGTGGCTAATGTGATTCTAGCCTCACCTGTTTTAGCCCATTGTGCCGTCATCCAGTCGAGCTCATCAATGAGTAATTCTGTCAGAGCTAAAAGATAATCTGAACGACGATCGCAGTTACCATTAGTGCAGTTTTTTGTGCTGAAGTCAGTTGCAGGCCGTTTTCCAGCACCTGCTCCCGTGCCGTTTAAATCTTGTCCCCAGAGCAAAAATTCGATGGCGTGGTAGCCAGTGGCGACATTGGACTCAATTTCATCAAATTCATGTAGCGTGTCACTTAAGAGTTCTTTGTTGATGAAAGATGCATTGATTTCACGGCCTGAAAGCTTGAGTTTTTTATTGGCAATGATGTTGGCGGTGTAATAAGGATTTTCATCAGATTCTGAACCATAGGCACCTGAAACGTAATCAATCAATCCTTCATCTAAAGGCCATGCATTCACTTTGCCTTCCCAGTCATCAACAATCGCATTACCAAAACGATAGGCTTCTGTTTGTTGATAAGGCGCTCGTGATGCTTTCCAGGCGTCTTTAGCCGCATTAAGGTTTGCTTCAGTCGGTGACTTGATGAGTGTTTCCACTGATTTTTGCAGCTCACGTGCTGTGAGCATGGAATCTTCATACATTGCGTGGGCCATATCAGCATAATGATCAATGACCTCCTTTTTATTCACTGATGCCTGAATTGATGTAGATAAACAAAGACCTATCAATGCTATGAGGGTTTTTTTCATGCTGATATCCTGTACTTGATGTAAATTTTCTAGAGTTTTATTAGATAATGAATGCTAATGATAATGATTCTCGTTTTCTAAGTCAATTAAAATAAGATTTTGATTGATAGAGTGTTGATAAATAGGTGAAAAGTTTTAAGCTCTTTGTTGCTTTCAAATTGAAACCATTACCCTCAGACGTGTTCATTTGTTCCAGTATTTATGTATGAGTGGTTATTGGAGTTTAGATAATAACTGAGTCACGTTTTCTGAAAGATGTCTTCAGATTCAGAATTTTTGTGGAACAATAAATTTTAAGCAGTCTTTCTTTAACTCTCTGTTTAAAAAAGAATTAATGACTACTCTCTCAGTTATTAAAGTGAGTTGTTGTTCTATTTTCTATGAAATATTTTATTTTTTATCGAGGTATGTTGAAATAAATTGTCTTCGGGCAATACTGGAGTCCAGTAGAGATGAGATGCTTTCCTTATCGGTTGTTCCTATTGTAGGAAAGGGGCATTCAGTATATATGGTTTCAATGTCACTCTCATTAATGGTAATTGTTTGCTCATTAAATTCAATGCTTGTTTCATAAATACGACCCGTCAGATCATAATATTGAGTCCTGTCAGATGAATTGATATCAATTTTTCGAGATCTTAATTGATACAATTCTTCTCTTTGTTGCATTGAAAAATCAGACGGATTGACTTCAACCAGAATATCT
Source organism: Gammaproteobacteria bacterium (assembly GCA_016744395.1). GTDB lineage: Bacteria > Pseudomonadota > Gammaproteobacteria > GRL18 > GRL18 > GRL18. Next base: position 28,396 of record JADGEK010000054.1, read on the forward strand.
CCACATTGAAAGTGACCTGATGAGATTGCAGTTTTTCGATCGATATAGATCAGTATGTAAATCAATATTTTTTCCTGTTCATTGAAAGCTGAAATAATCAGTGCATTTGATTTTAGCTGATATTACTCAGTGTTGTTGTAAAGTTGACATAAAAGAATGCGTTTATTTAATTCACTCTGCATCTTTTTATATCTTGCATCTTCAGTTGTACCATATCG